>JAZOOM010000373.1:0-3457 GCA_045655025.1 Eubacteriales bacterium
CATTCTCCGCGAGGCCGCCGTCAACATCCGCGCCTTCCACGAAAAGCAGGTGCGCAACAGCTTCATCATCAGCGAGAAGGACGGCGTGGTGGTAGGTCAGAAGGTGACCCCCATCGAGAAGGTGGGTCTCTACGTCCCCGGCGGCACCGCCGCCTACCCTTCCACCGTGCTCATGGACGCCATCCCCGCCAAGATCGCGGGCTGCTCCGAGATTATCATGGTGACTCCTCCCTCGGCATCGGGCAAGGTCAACCCCGTCATCCTCGCCGCCGCCAAGGTGGCGGGCGTGACCCGTATCTTCAAGATGGGCGGCGCGCAGGCCGTGGCCGCTCTGGCCTACGGCACCGAGAGTGTCCCCCGCGTGGACAAGATCGTGGGCCCCGGTAACGCCTACGTGGCCGAGGCCAAGAAGCAGGTCTTCGGCCGTGTCTCCATCGACATGATCGCAGGCCCCAGCGAGATCCTTGTGGTGGCCGATTCTACCTGCAATCCCAAGTTCGTGGCCGCCGATCTGCTCTCTCAGGCCGAGCATGATCGCATGGCCTCCGCCGTGCTGGTCACCGACACCTATGCGCTGGCCGAGGCCGTCTCCGCCGAGCTGGAGCGTCAGATCCCCCTGCTCCCCCGCGCGGATATCGCCCGCGAGTCCATCGACAAGAACGGTAAGATCATCGTGGCCGAGGGCAACCTCATGCTGGCCATCGACATCGCCAACGAGATCGCTCCCGAGCATCTGGAGCTGTGCATGGACAATCCCTTCGACTATCTGGATAAGGTCAAGCACGCGGGCTCCATCTTCATGGGCAAGTACTGCCCCGAGGCTCTGGGCGACTACTTCGCAGGCCCCAACCACACCCTGCCCACCAGCGGCACCGCCCGCTTCTCCTCCCCTCTGTCGGTGGATGATTTCGTCAAGAAGTCCCAGTTCACCTACTACACCCGCGACGCTCTCTCCAAGGTAGCCGACAAGGTGGCCTACTTTGCCGAGCGGGAGGGTCTGTCCGCCCACGCCAGAAGCGCCACCGTCCGCTTTGAGGACGAGGAGGCCTGATATGAGCCGCTTCTTCACCAAACGGCTGGAAAAGCTGACCCCCTACACCCCCGGTGAGCAGCCGCGGGATATGCAGTATATCAAGCTCAACACCAACGAGTCCCCCTTCCCCCCCTCCCCCGCCGTCATTGAGGCGGCCAAGGCCGAGGCGGGCAAGCTCCAGCTCTACTCCGACCCCACCTGTCGAGAAATAACCGACAAGCTGGCCTCCCTCTACGGGGTTTCCCCCGAGCAGGTCATCCTCACCAACGGCTCCGACGAGGTGCTGAACTTCGCCTTCATGGCCTTTGCCGACGAGGATCACCCCCTTGTGTTCCCCGAGATCACCTACGGCTTCTACCCCGTCTTCGCGGAGCTGAACCGCATTCCCTACACCGAGATCCCCCTGAAGGAGGATTTCTCGGTGGACTACCGCGACTACGTAGGTTTGAACGGCAAAACGATCGTCATCGCCAACCCCAACGCCCCCACGGGTCTTTGCCTGACCCTCGACGAGATCGAGGCCATCGTCAAGTCCAACCCCGACGGCGTGGTGGTCATCGACGAGGCCTACGTGGACTTCGGCGCGGAGAGCGCCGTGGCTCTGGTGGACAAGTACGACAACCTCCTTGTGACCCAGACCTTCTCCAAGTCCCGCTCCTTGGCAGGGGCGCGGCTGGGATTTGGCATCGGTAATGCCGCCCTCATCGCAGACCTGCACACGGTGCGCTACTCCACCAACCCCTACAACGTCAACCGCATGACCGCCGCCGCGGGCCACGCCGCTCTCTGCGACAACGACTACTACATGGATAACTGCCGCACCATCATGGAGAATCGGGCATACACCACCGAGGCTCTCCGCTCTCTGGGCTTTGAGGTGCTTCCCTCTCTCACCAACTTCGTCTTCGCCAAGTCCGACAAGATCGGCGGCGAAGCGCTGTATCTGGAGCTGAAGCACCGCGGCATTCTGGTGCGCCATTTCGGCAAGGCCGAGATCACCGACTACAACCGCATCACCATCGGCACGAGAGCGCAGATGGAGGCGTTTATCTCTACTGTCAAAACCATACTGGAGGAACTGTCATGAGAACCTCAACCATCAACCGCAAAACCAACGAGACCGATATCTCCCTGACCCTCAATCTGGACGGCACGGGCGTGTCCGAAATCAGCACGGGCTGCGGCTTCCTTGACCACATGCTCACCCTGTTCGCCCGTCACGGCGGCTTTGACCTGACCCTCACCTGCAAAGGCGACACCTACGTGGACGATCACCACACCGTGGAGGACATCGGTATCTGTCTGGGCAAGGCGCTGACCGAAGCTTTGGGCGACAAGCGGGGCATCACGCGTTACGGCGATATCATCCTCCCCATGGACGAGACCCTCATCCTCTCCGCCGTGGACATTTCGGGTCGCGGCGGGTGCTACGTGGACATGGACATCCCCACCGAGAAGGTGGGCACCTTCGACACCCAGCTCTGCGAGGAGTTCTTCATCGCCCTCGCCCAGAACGGTGGGCTGACCCTCCATATCCGTCAGCTGGCAGGCCGCAACAGCCACCACATCATCGAGGGCACCTTCAAGTCGGTAGCCAGAAGCCTTGCCGAGGCCGTCTCCATTGACGAGAAGAACGCCGACAAGATCCCCTCCACGAAAGGACTGCTGGAATGATCGCTATTATCGACTACGGAGTGGGCAACCTGTTCTCCCTCTGCTCCTCTCTGAAAAGCATCGGGGCGGAGGCCGTTGTGACCCCCGATCCCGACACCATCCGCGCCGCCGACCGCATCATTCTCCCCGGCGTGGGTGCCTTTGCCGACGCTGCCGCCAAGCTCCGCGCCACGGGGTTGGATCAGGTCCTGCTGGAGGAAGCCGCCCGCGGCAAGAAGATCATGGGTATCTGCCTCGGTATGCAGATGCTCTTTGAGGAAAGCCATGAGTACGGTATCCACAAGGGTCTGGGACTCATCCCCGGGCGCGTGGTTCCCATGGCGGGATACATCCCCGAGGGCTTGAAGATCCCCCACATCGGCTGGAATCCCCTCATCCTCAAGGGTGAAGAAAAGCATCCCCTTCTGAAATACGTGGAGGAGGGCGACTGCGTGTATTTCGTCCATTCCTACTTCGCCACCGACTGCACTGAATCGGCGATCGCCACCGCCGAGTACGGTAAAGAGCTCACCGCCGCCGTGGCAAAGAACAACGTCATGGGTTGTCAGTTCCACCCCGAGAAGAGCGGCAAGGTGGGTCTGGCGATATTGAAGGCGTTCTGCGAGATGTAAATTGCTGTTTAGCGGGCCGAAGGCCCGTCACGCCCGAAGGGCATCTCACGCCGCAAGGCATATCGTGTGCGAAGCACATATCGCGCCGCAGGCATCTCGTTTACCGTAAAAATGATTGAGCTTGTTGCTTTTTAACGAG
>JAZOOM010000374.1:0-2559 GCA_045655025.1 Eubacteriales bacterium
TCTGCTTGAGGTACTCCTCGCGGTCACAGGAGGCCTCCTTGGAGAAGAAGGAAGAATAGTACTCGCGCAGGAGCGTCTCTTCATCTACCCCCAGAAGTCCCAGAATAAGGAAGGAGGTGGTGCCCGTGCGGTCGCGTCCCACGGCGCAATGGAAATTCAGAGGATAGTTTTCGGGGTAGGCGAAGGACGAAATCGTCTGTCTGACCACCTCGTAGTTGGACTGGGTGAAGATGTGGCTGTACCACTGCATGGCGATGACCTTTCGCTCCACCTCGCTGCCAAAAGTAGCGAGACCCGAGCCGCGGAGATCCAGCTCGGTTTTGATCCCCAGCGTGTTCACCATGTAGTCCTTGGCCTCGGCGGAGGCATCGTGGAGGTATGCCGAGCGGTAGGCCATGCCTCGCTTGACACGCTTGCCGTCCAAGGTCATATAACCGCCAATGTCGCGGAAGTTGGAGACACCCTCCAGGGCGAAGAAGCGGGGATATCCCTCGGCGGTGGTGAAGGTAAAGAGCTGGGACACGGTAGTCCCGTCGCTGACCTGCCAGTAGTAGGTCTGACCCACCCCGATATCGGGCAGGAGGGCCTTGCACTCGGTCGTCGTGAGGGTAATGGGATTTGACAGATCACGGCTGGCGGAGACAGTAACCGTGTAGGTCTTGCCCGCCGGGTTTTCGTCCTCCCAAACCAGCTCCACGGGAACAGGGAGACAGTTCTCTCCCCGCTTGAAGGGGTACTTGCCGCTTGTGATCTCCGACAGGGGAGCATTCCACAGGGCGTGGATATCGGGGGAGACGGTGATCACGGAGGGATGGCCGTCAAAGGGCGTAGTGAGCTGAATGCTTCCCTCGTAGTCCTCGTAGGAGAAATTGAGGATCTCGGAGGTCAGGGCGTCTCCCTCAAAGCCGTAGAGAGAGGTCAGAGCCTTACCGTCCAGAGAGTAGGCGGGGAGGCGGTCAGCCTTGACGGGCGCGTCGGAAAGAACCGTGACCCGCACCGTGGCGGAGTTGACACCCTCGCCCAGAAGCTCGGTAGCCAGACGGAGCTCGCTGTCACCCAAAAGCGTGTTGAGCTGCTCGGTGATATATGCGGGCTTATCGGCTGTGTCAGCGGGGCAAATGAATTCGGCGGAGTTGAGGGTCTTGAGGGCGGCGGACAGGCGGGTGGTGAGATCCGTCTCCAGAGGCGCGTAGGTAAAGGGGACGTCCAGATGCAGGACGAAATTACCGTGGACCGTAACACCGCGCACCAGCAGACGGTAGCGCTCACCGGCGGTCATAGAATCGGCATGGTCCAGCCACGCGTTGACGAACAGGGACTTGATCCCGTCCTTGCTCATCTCCAGGATATGGGGCGCGCGCCAGACAACGTCTTCTCCGTCAAAGCTGCCGTCCTCGGGAATGAGGGCATATTCGGCGGTCGCGATCTCCTCCTTCGGAGTGATGGTATTATTCCACAGAAGCACCATGCCCGCAGGATCGAAGGTCTCCTGCCATTGACCGAGATTATCGTGGGACGCGCCGAAGCTACCCCCGGTGGTGTCCAGCCAAACGCCCTTCACGTAGGGGATGACCACCTTACCGCCCCCCGTGATCGCCGAGCCGTCGTTGAGGGTAGCCGTGACGGTATAGTCGATGCCCCCCTCCATTTTGGAGGTATTCTGGCGGTAGCGATCCACCTCAACCGTGATCTCGGCACCTACGTTGGCGTTCTCGAAGCGGGCGGCCACCGTCTCGGCGATAGCCTGGGTCACGTCCCCCCGGGAGAAATAGTTGCCCTCGATCTCGGTAACGCTCAGAAGCTTCTCGGGGCTGACGCAAACCGTGATTGTCTTGAGGGAGCAATCGATCTGATCCTTGTTGCGGAAATAGATCTGAAAGGCCGAAAGATTGCCGTCATCATCACACAGGGCGTCCCAATTTGTCACGTTGATGTCCACGGTTCGGTATTCCTCGGTCGCTCCCTCCAGGGAGGGGCATTCATTTTCGAAATCCGACATGATGGGGCTGTTCTGGGACATGACGCGGATGACCGAGGCGGCGGCCTCACCGCTTGTGCGGTAGGTAACGGTCATTCCCGTCACGGTTGCCACGGGAATGGGGGCGGCCAGGGTGACCATGAAGCCACTCGTCGTATTCATACCCCCGTGGCAGGAAATGAAATAGTCCCCGTTGCCTGTAAAGCCGCAGGTCTCACAGGTAGCGGTGTCGTGAATATCAACCGTGTTGGAGGAGACGGCGAACAGACCGCTCTCCCCGTCAAATTCCAGCACCACGTCGGGTGCGGTCAGCTCACCCTTGGCGGTGACGGTGGCGGATTTGCCGTCGGAGCCCGTCCGCTCGGGAACGTTATGGGACAGATCCTCGTAGGTCTCACGGGCAGGGGTCTCCACGGCGTCGGTACTCTCCTCGGTGGGGGCGGAGGTATCCGACGGGGTGGTATCGGTGGTGTCGGTCGTGTCGGTACCACCGGGGGTACAGGCGGTCATCAGGAAAAGAGCCGCCATCAGCAGGGACAGAAGACGAAGACAGGTAGGTTTCATGGGAAGCTCCTTTCGGG
>JAZOOM010000375.1:0-4829 GCA_045655025.1 Eubacteriales bacterium
TGATCTTGTATCATAAAATTCCTCCTTTTTCACCGTTTATGCCCATGCATCGGGCACGCTTTTCCGTATTATACTCCATTCCCCAAAAGCATTCTGTCGCAACTCGTCGTGCCGGCACAAATATTCTAAAAATTCGTTCGACTTTTCCCGATTCTCTTGACTTTCCCGCCGTACCATGGTAAAATAATGGTACAATTTCCGTATCGCTACGTAATTTGTGTGCACAATCACCAATTCGCGAAGAAAGGACCCCCTATGAAAAAAACGTCCGTTCTCAAACGACTCCTATGCGGCCTCATAGCCTGTCTTCTGTGCGTGAGCAGCCTTTGCGTCATGCCGATGGCCGCCTCCGATGCCATCACCATTCCGGAGAACAAGCTGACCCGGATCGTCTTTGGAGATATCTTCTCCGATGCTGACAAGGGAAAGACCTTCAGCGGCAATCTGTACCTGGAAAAAAACCTGGGCCCCACCTACTTTGACGGTGTCCGCAACGGGGACTGGTTTGAGTTCAAGATCAACGTGGAGAAGACGGGGGACTACCACTTCTGCTTCTCCTTCGGCTGGGTCAACCCCACGGGCACCTATTCCGTCAGTGTGGACGGCGGGGTGGCCATCAAACTGCAGAACTCCGTTCAGGGTATCAACTGGCGCGATTGGGTGGATTCCTCCGAGGGGCAGATGCATCTGTCCGCAGGAGAGCACACCGTCCGCGTGACCATGGGCTGTGACGGCCCCAACCTCTACTCCATGAAGATCGCCCCTGTGGGCGTGGCTCTGTCCCAGGGCGGCACCAATAACCGCGCTCTCTTGGGTGACGAGACCGCCTCCTACGGTGCCCAGCAGATCGACCAAAGCTCCGCCGCCCAGTTCAAGTCCACCGTCCCCTTCGCGGGCATTTCTTTGGCCTCGGCAAGCTGGAACAACAACATCGGCTCCATCCGCATGTCCCTGTTCAAGTGGGACACCTCCTACGACAAGACCCTCAGCGGTACCCCTATCGCCACCGAGGATTTCGTGGACTTCGCGGATAACTTGACCCTGAAATTCCTCTTTGACGAGATGGAAGCGGGGGAGTACCTCCTGTACATGGAGAACATCACAGGTAACGCCACCGAGCAGGTGGGCTACTGGGGCTACGCCGCCCCTCGGGAGAACGTCCGCGTGTACAAGAACAACGCTGTCTCGGACTTCTGCCCCGCTCTGTCCCTGCTCTACGGCGGGGATGAGACGGATCCCTTCGCTCCCATCAGCGAGGTGGATCCCGGCGCGACCGATATCAAGACCACGGAGGGCGATATGTATCCTGCAGGTGACTTCGTTGAGTATAAGATGAATCCCACGTCCAAGTACGGCGTGCAGTTCAAGACCGAAACGGCCTTCGGCGGCGTTGAAGTCTATATCCCCACCGTTCCCGTGGGCAACAACACCCTGACGCTGGAGCTGTACAAGTGGAACGGCAACTACAGCGAGACCGTCAAGGCCGCTCCCGTAGCCGCCAAGACCCTGACGGGCGTCAAGCGGAGCAACTGGGCGACCCTTGCGGGCGACTTCCCAGCAGGTGAGTACCTGTTCGTGGTGAGTGACGGTACTCAGGGCATGACCGTGGCCGTGGTGGAGGCCTCCGCCGACAAGGCCAATCACTACCTCCAGACCTCCAAGGCCGGTGTATCGCTGGTGGCTCGTCTGGTGGGCAATGCCGCTACGACCGCTCCCACCGCCCCCACCGCCCGGGACTTCATCACGAACGATGCCTCCATGTGGGTGGGTACCGACGGCCTTGACCGCGATCTGACCACCTACGAGCAGGCAAGCGGTGTTCGCGAGGGCAAGTACGTGGGCATCTTCTACCACACCTGGCACGCAGGCCACGCATGGAATAAGCTGGTCAACGTGACCAAGCTGGTGGAGCAGTACCCCGAAGCCGTGAAGGACTACAAGCACTCCGCATGGGGGGATTCCACCATCTGCTTCTGGAACGAGCCCATCTACGGCTACTACAACAACGGCGTGGATCGCTACGTTCTCCGCAAGCAGGCCGAGCTGCTGGCCGACGCAGGGGTGGACGTGGTGTTCTTCGACAATACCAACGGCACCGAGAATTACATCCAAGCCATCCTCACCCTCTGTGAGGTGTGGGCAGAAGCCCGCGCTGACGGTGTGAAGACCCCGCAGATCTCCTGCATGTTGAATATGTATGAGTATGAGGACACCGCCCGCCAGCTCATCGAATTGTACGACGTGATCTACGCCAAGGGTCTGTATCAGGATCTGTGGTTCTACTGGGAGGGCAAGCCCCTCATGCTGGGCTATCCCAACTACCTGAAGAAAATGGATCGCACCGACGTATTCGACTTCTTCTCCTACCGTCCCATCGACCCCGGCTACACCGAGAACCGTGATCTCATTCTGGACAGCGACGTGTCCGATCCCGTCCGCTTCGCCCCCGAGGCAGGATTTGAGCGGTACACCCAATGGAAGTGGATCTCCATCTATCCCCAGCAGCAGATGATCAACAAGCAGACCAAAAAGGTAGAGCAGATGTGCGTGTCCGTCGCCCAGAACTGGTCTGCCAAGGTAGGTCTTACCCCCATGAACGCGGGCGACTACGTCTTCGGCCGCGGCTACACCAACGAGTTCGGTGTCAACACCTCCGACGAGGCGGTGATGGCGGGTCTGAACATCGCCGAGCAATGGGAATACGTGCTGAAGGTAGACCCCGACTTCGTGTACATCACGGGCTGGAACGAGTGGGTAGCCGGCCGCTACAAGGAGATGTGGGGCGAGCCCAACGCCATCCCCGACAACGCCCTGGACGGCTACTCCCGCGATATCGAGCCCTCCACGGGTATGCTGAAGGATCACTACTACAACCAGATGGTGTCCTACATCCGCCGTTTCAAGGGCGTGGCCAAGCAGGAGACCGCCTCCCCTGCCGTTACCGACAAGAACAGCATCGACTGGTCGGCCGTTACCCCCGTCTACCGCGCCTACGCCCACAATACGGTCAGCCGCGACTATGACGGCTACAAGGGCTATCACTACAAGAACACCACGGGCAGAAACGACTTCGTGGAGTCCCGCGTAGCCTACGATGCCGAGAATCTCTACTTCATGGTCAAGACCGCAGAGAATATCACTCCCTACACCGACAAGGCATGGATGCGGTTGTTCATCGACGTAGAGGGCGTGGACGGAGAGAGCTGGGAGACCTTCGAGTACGTGCTCAACCGCCAGTCTCCCACCGCCGACAAGGCTACTCTGGAGAAGTCCAAGGGGGGCTGGAGCTGGGAGAAGGTCGCCGAGGTGTCCTACACCGTAGACGGCGACACCATGGTAGTGACCATTCCCCGCTCGGCTCTGTGCATCGGTGAGGGTGACTTCACCGTGAACTTCAAGTGGAGCGACAATATGCAGACCGATGGCGACATCATGGATTTCTACACCAATGGTGACGTAGCCCCCGGTGCTCGCTTCAAGTATCAATTCACCACCGTGGGTGCCAAGGCTCCCGAGGAGGACACCACCGCCGAGGAGACCACCGCGGCCTCCACCAATCCTCCCGCCGAGACCACCACCACCGAAACCGAGACGACTCCCTCCAAGGGATGCAGATCGGGCATTAGCTCCGCGCTGATCCCCCTGACTCTGGCCGCAGGCGTGGCACTGAGTCGCAAGAAGAGAAAGGCATGCCCTCGGGCATGATCCATCCCCGCAGGCTTGCCATACAGGTAGGCCTGCGGGCTTTCTTTTCACAAAAAAACTTCTTTTTTCGCTTCCCTACTTGACTTTCTCCCCAAAGTGTTGTACAATGGTCTCATCATCCCCCGAAAGGAAGTACATCACTATGAATCAAGTCAGAACCGCCGCCATTGGTCTGGGCGCCCGTGGATACTCCGTACTGGAAGCCCTGCTTTTACATATGGACAACGTAAGGATCACAGCCGTCTGCGACCTGTATGAGGATCGCCTGAACCGCGCCGCCGATGCCACCGAGCGGGCATACGGCGAGGGCAACCGTCCCTTTGCCTCCACGAACTACAAGGAAGTCCTTGACCGCGACGACGTGGATGCCGTCCTCATCATGAGCGCGTGGGAATCCCACTTCCCCATGGCCATCTACGCCATGGAGCGAGGCATCGCCGTGGGCATGGAGGTAGGCGGAGCCTACTCCATCGACGATTGCTGGCAGCTGGTCCGCACCTACGAGCGCACCAAGACCCCCTTCATGCTGCTGGAAAACTGCTGCTACGGTGAGGCCGAGATGGCGGTCATGCACATGGTGAGTCAGGGTCTCTTCGGTGAAGTCGTCCACTGCGAGGGCGGCTACCGCCACGATCTCCGCGACGAGATCGTGTTCGGTAAGGAAAACCGCCACTACCGCCTCCGCAACTACCTCACCCGCAACTGCGAGAACTACCCCACCCACGAGCTGGGCCCCATCGCCCAGATTCTGGACATCAACCGAGGCAACCGCTTCCTGTCTCTGGTTTCGGTAGCCTCCAAGTCGGCAGGCCTGAATCAATATGCCGCCGATCATCCGAATGCCAACCCCGAGCTGGTCAACGCCAAGTTCGCTCAGGGTGATGTGGTGACCACCGTCATCAAGTGCGCCCGCGGCGAGACCATCACCCTCCATCTGGACACCTCCCTTCCCCGCTTCTACAGCCGCGGCTTTACCATTCAAGGCACCAAGGGTATGTATCAGGAGGACACCCGCTCCTTCTTCATCGATGCCGACATGGGCGGCAAGGATCACTGGGATTGGTCTCCCGAGTGGAACAATCAGGTAAAGTATTTTGAGCAGTATCGTCACCCCGTTTGGGTGG
>JAZOOM010000376.1:0-2581 GCA_045655025.1 Eubacteriales bacterium
TCCTCCGCATGGTGGATCACCCCTGCAACTGCCTGACCCTCTGCTCCGGCTCTCTGGGCGCGAATCTGAATAACGACGTGGCCGCCATCATCCGCAAGCATTGCGACCGCATCGCCTTCGCTCACATCCGAAATGTCAAGCACTTTGAGAACGGAGACTTCTCCGAGGCCAGCCACCGCGACTGCGACGGCGACACCCACATTCTGGACATTCTCAAGGCCTACCACGACGGCGGTTTTGAGGGCTACATCCGCCCTGACCACGGCCGACACCTGTGGGGCGAGGGCCCCGGTACGGTGAGACCGGGTTACGGACTCTACGACCGCGCCATGGGTATTATGTATATGCTGGGCGTGTGGGATATGTTGGAGAAGCTGAAGTAAGATACAAGATACGAGATACAAGATACGAATACGGAGGCGGCACTGCTTGACCGGGATCGTCCCTACATCAAATCTACACCAACGAGGTAAAAAACATGAAACTTCCTTTTCAAATCGACTTGAACGGCAAGGTTGCCGTGGTAACGGGCGCGGGCGGCGTGCTCATGAGCGAGTTCGCTAAGGCTCTGGCCGCTTGCGGCGCAAGGGTCGCCCTGCTGGACATCAACGCCGAGGCCGCCGAGGCTGTGGCATCTGCCATCGGAGAGAATGCGCTGGCTATCCCCACCAACTGTCTGGACAAGGGTGAGATCGCCAAGGCCGCCGAGATCATCCATGCCAAATGGGGCAAGGTGAACTTCCTCATCAACGGCGCAGGCGGCAACAATCCCCGCGCGACCTGTGACAACGAGTACATGACCCGCGATCTGTCGGATGAGGTCAAGTCCTTCTTCGATCTGCAGGAGGACGGACTCCGTTTCGTGTTCGATCTGAACATCACCTCCGCCTTCCTTGTGACCCAAGTTTTCGCCGCCGACATGGTGGAGACGGGGGGCAACATCATCAACATTTCCTCCATGAACGCCTACCATCCCCTGACCAAGATCCCCGCCTACTCGGCGGCCAAGGCAGGCATTTCCAACTTCACCGAGTGGCTGGCGGTGCATTTCGCCCCCTGCGGCATCCGTTGCAACGCCATCGCTCCCGGCTTCTTCGTTACCAATCAGAACCGCGCCCTCCTCTTCCGTGAGGACGGCACCCCCACCCCCCGCACGGGCAAGATCCTGGCCGCCACTCCCATGAACCGCTTTGGTGATGTGTCCGACCTCATCGGCACCCTCCTGTGGCTCTCGTCGGACGAGGCCAGCGGCTTTGTGACGGGCATCACCGTCCCCGTGGACGGCGGCTTCAACGCCTACTCGGGTGTATAAGGCAGTCCTATGGACAACCAAACCCGCGATTTCTGTAAGTACGCCGACGTATTTTACGGGAACGGCGAGACCGACCGCTTTTTTGAGGACGGCCTTGCCTCCAAATGGTTCTACATCAAGGCCCTGTGCGGAAACACCTTCCCTCACGCCACCCTTCCTTTCGGGAGAATGTCGGTAGGCGCGTACAGCGGGGGCTACCCCACGGGGTACGGGACTCACTTCCCCAATAGCTGCGGCGGTATCCGCAAGCTGGGAGACGAGCATAAGGTCTTCGGCTTCTCTCACCTTCACCAATCGGGTACGGGTGGGATCCGCTACTACTACAACTACGCCGTCGTGACTCCCTTTTACGGGGAGCTTTCGGCCATCCGCGAGGGCAGAGTCCCTCAAAAGGAGACCGCACGCCCCGGGTATTACGGAACAACGCTGGATGACATTTCCTGTGAGCTGACCGTGGACGGGAGCGTGGCATTCCATCGGTACACCTTTGGCCGCGAGGGCGGTCGGGTGGCGGTGGACTTTTCAGGTGACGGACTCTCCAAGGTATTCGGGCCTCGGGTTTACGGCGAGGTAAAGGAGCCTCATTTGGACTCCGTGGGGAATGACGAGGTCATTTTCTCGGGCATCTTCTCGGGTATCCGTCTGTACTTCTGCGTGAGAGCCGCGTGCGATTCCCCCAAGATCACTTTGGATCCTCCCTACCGTGCGGTATGGGATCTTGCAGGTGATTCCCTGCACCTTCGCGTGGGCTATTCCACCGTTTCGGCAGACAAGGCGCGGGAGGCGGTGGCATCCTCTACCTGCACCTTCGACGAGGCCGCCGAAACGGCCTACAACATCTGGAATGAGCATCTGTCCCGCTTCCGTTTGGAGACTCACGACGAGGAGCTGAAGGTCAAGTTCTATTCCAACCTGTATCATTCCCTCATCAAACCCTGCGACATGACGGGAGAGTGTGTCCTCGGGGTGAGCGGCGACACCGTCACCGACTTCGCCACCTTCTGGGATCAGTACAAAACGGCTCTGCCCCTGCTCTTTTTCGGCTACCCCGACATGGGTCGGAAGATGGTATCGGGGATCGCCAACATCAGCCGTACCCTTGGAAAGATCCCCTGCAGCTTCGGTCTGACCGACGTATTCCCCTGCGAGGAGCAGGCGAAGATGCTGGGAATCTACGCCCTGTGCGACGCCTACCACATGGGCGTGGAGGGGGCGACGGTGGAGCTGATCGAGGAATGTCTGCTCCGCGAGCTGGAGCGTGAGGATTAC
>JAZOOM010000377.1:0-3873 GCA_045655025.1 Eubacteriales bacterium
GGGAATATGGAATTCAAATTTGGGTTTGTAGGTGAGTTTGGGTTGCAGTTTAGCACGGGGTGAAGGGGGCGAAGCCCCCTTCATAAGAAACGCGAGGGGGGCGGTGTCGGAGGGGGGAACGCCCTCTGACGCGCGGCGGAAGCCGCAAGAAAATTGGCTATAACAAACAACATACGGAACGAGGAAATTGCTAAAAACCTTTTGGCTCAAAGCAATTTTCTTGCACCTACCGGTGCGCGTCAGGGCGCTCAAGGCCGCCCCCGACACCGCCGGCCATCCGTTTGAGGTGAAGGGGGCTTCACCCCCTTCACCCCCCGTCGTTGCCGCGATGAGAACGTTAGACTCATCACCCCGATAAACAGCAATTTGTTAGCAACAGCCTTATGCTTTGTACTGTTATTTGCCGTGCTCCTCCAACGCCGCCACCTCGGCCTCATTCAGCATCCTCCACTCCCCCGCTTCCAGCGCGGGGTCAAGGATCAGCGGCCCGAAGGTGATGCGTTGCAGTTTCGTAATCTGGTTGTGCCGCGCCTCCATCATGAGCTTGATCTGATGGTACTTCCCTTCGTGGAGGGTGATACGCCCATGGGCGCCCCGCTCTTCGGGGTCCTTGGGGTCAAGCTCCACCTTGCAGGGGGCGGTCACGTAGCCGCCGGTATCCACGCCGCTCTCCAGCGCGGTCACGTCCTCCTCCGAGAGGGGAAACTTCACCGCGAAGGCGTAGGTCTTGTCCACATGGCGTGCGGGGGACAGGAGGCGGTGGGAGAGATCGCCGTTGTTGGTCAGGAGCATAAGCCCCGTGGTGTGCTTATCCAGCCGACCGCAGGGGAACAGGGCGGGGCGGATGCGGCGAAGCTCCTCGGGGAGGAGATCCAGCACCGTCTGCTCCCGTCCGTCCTCGGTGGCGCTCACCACCCCGTCGGGCTTGTGCATGAGGATGTAGGTGAACTGTCGGTAGGTCACGGGCTGACCCTTGAAGATCACGGCGACCGTGTCGGGATCCACCTGCATATCCGCCTTCTTGGCGGGGATGCCGTTCACCAGCACCTCGCCACCCCGCACAGCCTTGGAGGTTTCGGTGCGGGAGGCGATGCCGGCGAGGCTCAGGTATTTGTCAAGTCGTATGGTTTTCATGCTCTGGTCACTTCCTCAAAGGGATCCACGGCATGAGCGAACACGGGCATGAGACGCACCGAGAAGTCAAACTCCTTCTCGGAGAGCTGCCAATGGGGGTACAGGCCGGGGCCGCAGGAGTTGGAGCCGATGCCCGACTGGATCATGTCCAGATTCACGCAGGTCTCCTTCATAGGGACAAGCTCGTAGTCGTGTGCCGTGTCGGTGAGCTGCTTGGGGGTAAAGTGCGAGCAGTTGAAGCTAAAATCCTTGCCTGTGGTCACAGCCAGAAGTCCCTGATCCGCGACGGAGGACACCAGCATCCAGCGGGTATCGGCGTGAGCACAGTTCTCCTGGGGACGGACATAATGCTCGAAGTGATCCGAGACAGTGGTCTCGAACAGACCCTGGCGGGAGGCGTGACGCTTGTCGCGGTAGCTTTCCACGGGGCCGCGGCCATAGTAGCGCAGAGTCTCGTTCTCCTCGGGCATGAGGAACTCCACGCCGAAGCGGGGCAGGAAGGGAGCGTTATCAGCCACCTTGACATGGTAGGCCAGAGTCACACCGCCCTCGGCATGGAAGGTGTAGACGGCATCCAGCCACAGGAAGGGTCTCTGCACGGCGGAGCCCATGGAGAGCTTGGCGGTGACGGTGACGCTTGTATCATCCGAGGCGGTGACGGCGCATTCGTAGCACTTGACACCCGCGCCATAGTAGCCGCGTCCCTGCCACTGGTGACGAACGTTACGGTCGTTATCGGTGGGGGCGCGCCAGACCGTAGGCTTGATAGCCGAGGCCAGCAGCTCGTGGCCGTTGTCGGTCATGGAGGTGATGAGGCCGTGGTAGCGGTCAACGGTGTAGGTGGTGGCGGCGGGCTCTACCGTGATGGTGTCGGCGGTAGCGGTGGAGCCAATGGTGGCGTAGGGAGACATGGTATCCGCCATGGGGATGGGAGCGGGGCGCTCGGCGGGAATGGCCAGCTGCTCAAAGCCTACCTCAAAACCCACGCCGCCCCAAGGGGTAGCGGTGTTCTGATAGGCGGTGATGGTGACGTAGCGGTCGCCGTCGGTGTCCCACGCCTCTGCGGGGATAGTCAGTTCCGCGGTCTCCTGAGGCTCAACGGGGAGCAAGGCGCGGCCGCTTTCGATGGTCTCGCCGTTGCACTCCACCGTCCAGACGAAGTCAAGGTCGGAGAGGTCGGTGAAGTAGCGGCGGTTCTTGATGACCACCTTGCCCGTAGTGGGGTCGAAGGACTCCACGGCGAAGGGCTTGATGACCTGCTTGTACTCCATGAGACCCGTGTGAGGACGGCGGTCGGGGTACACCAGACCGTCCACGCAGAAGTTGCCGTCGTGGGGGGCGTCACCGAAGTCGCCACCGTAGGTGTAGTGGGGCTCGGCCAGGCGGTTGTCACCGATGGCGGCGGAGTGGTCGATGAACTCCCACACGCAACCGCCCATGAAGCCATCCTCGGAGTAGATCAGATCCCAGTACTCCTTCAGGCATCCGGGGCCGTTGCCCATGGCGTGGGAATACTCGCAGAGGAACAGGGGCTTGGTGTAGATCTTGCGGTCAAAGTAGGTGGCGCGGATCTCGTCGGGAGCGGGGTACATACGGCTCTCCACGTCGATGTAATCGCACTCCAGAGCGGTGCCGATCTCCTCGTCGGTCTTACCCTTCAGGTCGCCGTGCAGGCGGTTGGAGGTACGGCGGGAGACGTCCTCGGAATGGACGAGAGCCTTGGGATCGCGGGCGTGGATATACTCGCTCTGCTTGCGCTGGTTCTCACCCACACCGAACTCGTTACCCAGAGACCACATCAGCACGCAGGCGTGGTTCTTGTCCCGCTCGTACATACGGGCGGTACGATCCACAAAGGCCTCTGTCCAGTCGGGGCTTTCGGTCAGCTCGTCCCAGTTGCCGATGGCACCGAAGCCGTGGGTCTCCATGTCGGTCTCGTCGATGACGTAGAAGCCGTACTCGTCGCACAGGGACAGAAAGCGGGGATCGTTGGGGTAGTGGCTGGTGCGCACGCAGTTGACGTTGTGCTGCTTCATAATCATGAGGTCGCGGATCATGTGATCTACGGGGGTAGCCGAGCCCAGAATGGGATGGCTGTCGTGGCGGTTGACACCCTTCAGCTTGATCTTCTCGCCGTTGAAGTACAGAACGCCGTCCTTGACCTCGATGGTACGGAAGCCCACCTTCACGGGGACGGTCTCGCCACCGCAGGTGATGAGCAGGGTGTAGAGACTCGGATCCTCATCGCTCCACAGCTCGGGGGAGTCCACAAGGAAATCAATGGTTCCCTTTTCCTTGATATAGAGACTACCCGACTCGATCTGCATGCCGTTGGGACGGAGGAGCTTGTACTCCACCAGCCCCTCGCCGTTCAGAGTGATCTCGGTGGGGCAGGCGCCGCGGGTGTAGGCCTCGTTGAGGGCGGGGCGGGCGTGGATGTCCACGATATGGACGGGATCGCGGAGGAGGAAGAACACCTCGCGGAAGATACCAGACCAGCGGAACTTGTCCTGATCCTCCAGATAAGTGCCGTCGCACCACTTCAGCACAAGGACCTGAATGAGGTTCTCTCCTGCATGCAGATACTTGGTGACCTCCAGCTCACTCGTCATGTGGGAGACTTGGCTATACCCGACAAACTGCCCGTTGATGAAGAGGTAGAAGCAGGAGTCCACGCCCTCGAAGTTCATGTAGACGGACTTCCCCTCCAGCATGGCGGGGTGGAGCTTCACGGTGCGG
>JAZOOM010000378.1:0-16612 GCA_045655025.1 Eubacteriales bacterium
AGTACGATACAATGGGGATCCATTTCCCCTTCGGTCATTTGCCCGAGCCTTCTAAGGACACTATGCAGGAGCTTCGCGGTCTGCTGGCAGGTCTGCCCGAGGCGTATTGAAAGGGCATCGTCGGGGCAAAACTCCAGGGCAGAGTATATGGAATCATATGCACGAAAAAACATGAAAAAATTTGAAATTCACGCGATCGCGCGGATTTTTGTGACACTTTTGTAACGCTCTCTATGGTATGCTGTGCGTACAATGCCATTTGACAACCAAGGCGCACGTCGTCCGGGCGTGGTTCCTGCTCGTCTTTGCGATCCTGAGCCTGATCGAGCCTGTCACCGCTGCCCTGCCGCCGGGCGGTCCGGCCGGAAACGTGGGAGCGCTGATCAACGGTCAGCTTTCGATCGTCATCTGTTTCGCCTGCATTCGGTGCGCGAGAGCGGTGGCGAAAGTGCTCTGATCGGAATATCGTGAAAGTCCCTCTCAAGTGGAAATTTGAGGGGGATTTTCTTTGTCGTACCGACGTTTTGCGCGGAAACCCGTGGCACGGCGGAGCGAAAAGGAAAAAAAACGGAAGAAAAAATTTTTCCATCGAAAAAAGTTGGGAAAAGCTCTTGACAAAACCGCGTATTTATGATATAATTCGCCCTGTTTGGCTCATTTGAGTCTGCAATTACTATATTGAAAGGAAACTACATCATGAAGAAGCTTGTACTTCTGGCTGTTCTGCTGCTGGCTCTCGTGTTCACCGTGGTGGCTTGCGATAAGACCCCCGCCGGTGACGACACCACCGTGGCAGACACCACCGTTGAGACTCCCACCGAGGAGTCCACCACCGAGGCTCCCACCGAGGAGGCCACCACCGAGGAGGCCACTACTGAGGAGGCTACTACCGAGGAGGCTACCACCGAGGAGGCCACCACTGAGGAGGCTACCACCGAGGAGGCTACCACCGAGGAGGCTACCACTGAGGAGGCTACCACCGAGGAGATCACCGAGCCCGAGGCTCCCCGCTATGACGACTATTCTGTTCCCCAGGATCAGTGGGTGATCACCGGCCACAGACCCGGCATTCAGGATTCCACCGACGGCATGGTTGCCGCAGGTGGCGTTGATTCCGCCGCTCTGCTGCACCAGGGCTCCATCTATCTGGGCGAGATCGACCTGTCCAAGTACTCCAAGGTCGTTCTCATGTGGGGCTGCGACAACAGCCAGACCACCATTGACCGCTACAATGCCAACGCCAACAACCGCATCATGCTGGTCAGCGCTGACGTCAACGGCACCGCTCCCGCCGAGGAAACCATCATCGCCGGCGGCACCTACGAGCTGGGCGGCTGGGCTGTTCAGGCCTTCGAGATCGACCTGACCAACGTGGATTACAACGGTCCCGTCTACGTCGCCATCGACACTCTGCCCGGCACCTTCGCTCTGTTCGCTTCTGTGGAGTTCATCGGTGCCGAGATCCCCGCTGAGGAGATCGTCGAGCCCGTTGACGTGGATCTGACCACCGTTACCATTACCGGCAGCTACCCCACCGTGGACGTGCCGATCAACGCCGGCTCTCTGGGTCTGACTGACGGTCACGTGATCACCCTTCACTACGGCTCCATCGGCCTGGGTGAGATGGATCTGTCCAAGTACAGCAAGGTTACCGTTACCTACGCTACTCCCTGCGGCATTGCCAACGGCCAGGATATGAATGCCGAGTACGAGGCTACCGGCAAGCGCGTTCTGCTGCTGAACGCTCCTTCCGGCATTCAGGACGGCACCGCTTTCGAGTTTCTGCCTGCTGAGGATGCCATCGTTGCCACCGCTCCCTACGAGATCTCTCCCGTGTACAGCCAGCTCATGACTGTGGAGATCGATCTGACCGAGGTTGACTACAACGGCCAGCTCTACCTCTCCTTCGACTTCCGTAACGCCAACAACGAGTTCGGCGCTCTGGGTTACCTGGTATTCGTTGCCGGTATCACCTTCCAGTAATCCCTTCCATCAAAGCTCCCTCCTTCGTGAGGGGGCTTTTTTTGGTATTCCTATTGCAATTTCCGTGAATTTGTGGTACAATGAAACGAATGAAATAAACGCTTTTGTCATCCTTGCCATGGCGTTCCGAAGGAGGAAATACCGTGAGATTCTTTCGTTTCTTCAAGAAGACCGTGACCCTCATGCTGACGGGGGCTCTGCTTGTCGGTTCTGTCGTAGGATCGGGCATGTTCGCCGCCTCTGCCGCAAGTCCCGCCGATGCCTTTTCGGAATGGGAGCTGAGCGGATTTACCCCCAAGACCCTGGACGGGGAATCCGTGCTCGTGGGAAACGGCGGTACCTTCAGCCAAATGACCACCAAGGCCGCCGTGTCCGCCGCGTACCTGGAATTCGACGTGTGGGTGGACAGCGTGCAGAGCACCGTGGACGGCAACGTGGGTGCTTCCTACACCACCGTGGAGGATCACCAGATCTTCTTTGAATACAACACGGTGAGCAAGGTGGCTCGGGTGCGCCGCTTCGTGAACGGCGGAGACCAGCACATTGGTGCTTCCAAGAGCATTGAGCTGAAAAACAAGACGTGGTACCGCTTTACCATCGCTCTGGAGGAGAACGACATCCGCTGGTACATCGGGGATCAGTTGATCTTCTCCATCAAGAACTCCTACGGCGAGAATCTGCAAGGCGGTACGTGGACCTTGCAGGGCTACAATACCGTCCCCCATATCCGCAACGTGACCATGTACAACAGCCTCTCGGGCGCTTTCCCCGAGTGGGACACCACGTGCTGGGAGCGGAGCACCGTCGGCGGCGCGCATTGCCTGTCGGGCGGTACGTCTCTGACCACCAAGACCCCCGTGAGCCTCAATACCCTGCGCCTCGCCGCTAAGCTGACGGGGCTTTCGGGTACATCGGCTCTGGGCATCGCCTACGAGGCGGACGGCGGAGCGATCTACTCGGTGGAGTATAGCCACGCCGCCAAGACCTTGACCCTGTACCGCACCGCGGGCGGTCGGAAGGATACCGAGACCTCCGCATCCTTTACCCTGTCCGAGGGCAAGGCCTGTGATCTGACTGTCGTGATCAACGACGGCGAGGTGCGCGTGCTGTCCGACGGCAAGGCTGTGCTGACCTCCGAGGACACCCACGGCGACGTGCTGGCCACGGGAAACTGGCGGGTCACGGTACAGAATGCCGCCGCCACCCTTTCGGGGCTGACCTTCGACAATATGGCCCCCGAGAACACGACCTCCGTGAAGAACTGCGATTTTGAGTTTGGCAGTGAGAACGCCGTTAAGCATTTCGCGGCCTACTCGGGCAAGGTTGCCTATGCCGACGGCAAGCTGGTCTACACCGTCGGCGGTAGCGGCTCTTACCTTGACTCCCCCGCCATCGGGGCACAGGTAGGCACGAAATACAGCGCCAAGCTGGCGGTGAAGAACACCATCCTGTTCCGCATGAAGAACGATACCGACACCGACACCTTCAAGATCTACTTCAAGTCCGACCGCGTTCTGCGGTACAGCGAGGAGAACAGCGTGACCGTGACGGTGAAGCGGGGGGGCGGCTTTGAGACCGTCTTCGCCAACCTGTCCGCCTGCAAGGATACGGCGGGTTACCTGAAGGGGTTCCGCATCGTCCCCGTGGGGGCAACCAAGGGCACCGTCACCATCGACGCGATTACCTTTGAGCGGGAAAAGCCTCTCTATG
The DNA here is from genome assembly GCA_045655025.1 of Eubacteriales bacterium. Taxonomy (GTDB): domain Bacteria; phylum Bacillota; class Clostridia; order Oscillospirales; family CAG-272; genus CAMEON01. Next base: position 3,694 of record JAZOOM010000378.1, read on the forward strand.
ACTACGCCGGTGTCATCACCTCCTGTCTGGCCGATGGGGACAAGGACACCGTGACCGTCACGGGCACTCTGGATGCCGCCTACAAGAACGCCACGGTGAAGCTCTACGAGATCGCCATCAACAACTGGAGCGAGAGTCTGGAGGGGCTGACCCCCTCGGCCACCGCCAAGGCTGACGGCACAAGCTTTACGGTGACCCTCCCCTTCCAAAACGGTAAGATCACCCGCCTCAGCTCGCTGTTCGTGGCCACCGGCACCACCGCCGCAGGGGAGGTCAAGATCTCGGATCGCTTCATGGTGGAGAATTACCGCGACTTTTCGGAAAATCCCTACGCCTTCACCCTCCCCGAGCTGACCGTCAAGGTCACCGACCCGCAGTTCGGTGCCAAGGGAGACGGCTTTACCAACGATAACGCCGCCATTCAGGCCGCCATCGACTACGTCCACACCCAAGGCGGCGGTGTGGTGGTGCTGGAGGGTGACGACTCCCTCTACGGCCGCCGCTACGTGGCCACCCAGCTGAATCTGAAGGACAACGTGGAGCTGCGCATCGAGGAGGGGGCCATCCTGTGGCAGTCTCCCCGTGAGGAGGAGTACGGCTACGACGTGATGCGGGGTCACGATATGTCCATCCCCGGTGTGAACTGGACGCATATCTTCCTCTGCCACAACATGCCTCTGGTCTATGCCTCCGAGTGCAAGAACGTCCGCGTGACGGGCGGCGGCACCATCCGTCTGAACGACGACGGCGGCGAGAATATGGACGGCTACGACGGCACCTCCATCTGGACGGGCTGTGAGTGCCGTATGCACATCGTGCCCATGGCCTTCTACCGCTGTGACGGTGTGGAGATCTCGGATATTACGGTGCTCCGCGCCAACGGCTACCTCATGAGCTTGACGGGAAGCCACAACGTCTACGTGGGCAATCTGGCGGAACGGGAGACCACCTGCGCCTCGGGCGACGGCATCGGTCTGGGAGCGGGCGCGCAGAACGTGCTGATCGACCGCTTCACCATTGTGTCCAACGACGACGCCGTGACCCTCTGCCCCACCTATAACGACCCCCGCGGCATCACCTGGTGGCACGCCAATCCCGGCGGTGACAACCGCGTGATGAACGTCACCGTGAAGTCCAGCTACATTTTCAGCGGCCACGGCATCACCTTCATCCCATGGGGCACCGATGCTCCCGACCTCTCCAAGCAGGAGATCCGCAACATCGAGGTCTACGACTGCCGCCTGTCGGGCCCCACCGCCGTGGGCACCTGGCCCGATAACCCCTACTACGGCAAACAACCCTTTGACAATCTGGAGACCGACGACTTCTCCCCCGTGACGGGTGTCCGCATCCACGATAACGTGTATCAGGCTCCCACCACGTTGGAGTGCATTACCGCCACCGACATCATCACCGACTGCGGCATTATGAGCCACAACAACTTCGTCCACGGCGATTTTGAGCGCCGAAACGGTCAGGAGGGCTGGGTCGCGGGTCTTTCCAACTGGTCGTACACCGTGGGGGATGGCTCCACCGTGGAGGCCGTGGACGTGAGCGGCGACCACAAGGGTCGGATCAAGGGCACGGGCGCCTTGTACCAAGGTCTGCACCTGGGCGCGGGAACCCACGTCTTCACCGTTGACACCAACCTCACGGACGGCGAGGGTATCCTCTTTGTCCGTGATGCTATCAGCGGGGAGTACCTGGTGCGCCTGCCCCTGCGCTGGGGGGATAAGCCTCAGAACAAGATCACCTTCTCTCTGGCCACCCCCGCCGATCTGGAGCTGGGTGTGGAGCTGACTCAGGCGGGTGAGATCCTCATCGACAACGCCTCCGTCACCACCAAGCGGGAGGAGGGAACCACCACCGCTTACCCCAACAGCTACGAGGAGAGCTTCGAGGCCATGAACACCCCTACCTTTGATTTCAGCGGTGCCACCGTTACGGAGGAGGAGGGGAACCATATCCTCAAGTTCGAGAATCCCAACGGTAGCCCCAAGGGTATGATCCTGCACGAGAAGCAAAAGTCCTTTGACCTTCGCTTCCACATCAAGGTCACCGACGTGTCCTCCTCCGTGGACGGCAACGTGGGCGTGATGTTCGGGTACTCCGACGGCAATAACTGCTACTTCTTCGAGTACAACAGTGTGTTGAAGTACCTCCAGCTGCGCTCCTTCGTAAGCGGTGCCCCCGCGGTTCTGTTCAACGTTCCCATGGAGCTGAAGACGGGGGAATGGAACCAGCTCGGTCTGCGCTGGGCGGACGGTAAGCTGACGGTCTACGTCAACGGAGACGCAGCGGCGGAGGCCGCCACGAACGCCACCCTCCGCGGTGCCCAGCTCCGCACCACCGCCTACTTTACGGGCTTCTGTCTGGATAATGTCACCCTCGCCCCCGCGGGGGAGCTGGACATGACGGAGGTTCTGCCCCTCATCTCCGCCACGGCCAAGGGCTATACCTTGACCCTCAACGCAGGCGGCGGTACGCCCCTTGTGAAGCCTTTGGTGCTCTCCGAGGGGGAGAGCATTTCCGCCGTGGATATCCCCGCTCTGGAGGGCTATGAGTTCCTTGGCTGGACGTTGGACGGGGAGACCGTGGATCTGACCACCTTTAAGATGCCCGCCCGCGACGTGACGCTGACCGCCGCTTGGGGTCTTCTTCCCTCCGAGACAAGACCTCCCGAGACCGAGACCGAAACACCCACAGAGCCTGCGGAATCCTCCACGGATCCCACCGAGGAAACCACGGTGGGTGATGCGGTCGATACCCCCGCCGAAACCGACCCGCAGAGGAAGGGGGGATGCCGCTCGGCCGTTGGCTTTATTTGGTTCCTCCTGGTCCCCACGGCCGCCGCCGCATTGACCATCCGCAAACGAAACGAATTCTGAAAGGAACACGTACACCATGAGACAGATCATTTCCACCCCCAACGCCCCCGCCGCCATCGGCCCCTACTCCCAGGCCATCCTCTGCGGCAATATGCTCTACACCTCGGGACAGATCCCGCTTGACCCCGCCACGGGTGCCGTGGTGGAGGGGGATATCACGATCCAGGCCGAGCAGGTCATGAAGAATCTGGAGGCTGTGCTGAGCGCCGCGGGTACTTCCTTTGAAAACGCCGTGAAGACCACCTGCTTTTTGGCGGATATGGGTGATTTTGCCGCCTTCAATGCCGTTTACGCCGCCCACATCACCTCCAACCCTGCCCGCTCCTGCGTGGCGGTCAAGACCCTGCCCAAGGGTGTTTTGGTGGAGGTCGAGGTCATCGCCCTGGTGGAATAACCTCTTGGACGCAAGTGGGGGGTGCACCCATATAACCCATTGATGGAAAAGGAGAATTTTATGATGGATAACAAGCAGCGCGGACTGGACATTACGAGCATGACCGATCTTGTAGGCATATGCTATACCATGTGGTTCAACGCCGTTCTGGGAAGCGGCGATCAGCCCGTGACCCACGCCCCCAACGTGGCGGAGCTGACCGAGAAGTACGGCTGGAGCGAGGAGTACGGCTTCGGCAACGCCGACGAGCAGCACAACGACGAGGGTCGCTTCCACTACTGGTCTGAGCCTGCTCAGGGCTACTACCGCAGTACCGACAAGGCCGCCCACCGCCGTAATCTGACGCTTCTGCAAGAGGCGGGCGTGGATTTTTTGGTGCTGGACTTCACCTTCGTAGGCGGGCGTACCGTCCACAATAAGCCCTTCTGGGACAGCCACGTGGAGTGGTCGTCCATCGCCCTGCTGGACACCATCACCGAAATGCGAGCCGAGGGGCTGAAGACACCCTACGTGGTCATGTGGCCCAACACGGTGGATGCCTTCGACGTGTTCTACGATAAGTTCTACGGCGTGGAGAAGTGGAAGGACTGCTTCGTGTACCGGGACGGCAAGCCCTTCATCCTCCATTGGAATTATAAGGCCTCCGAGACCGACCGCTTCGTAACCCGCGCCATGTACGGCTTGCAGGGGAAGGTGAAGACGGGTCAATGGAGCTATCTGGAGGCCGACAACAGCCTGACCGTTTCCTACGATGCCGAGGGCAACCCCGAGCACGTGGGTGTGTCGGTGGCCACCCAGGCGACCTACATGTCCAACACCAAGACCGCCCACGGCAGACAGGGCGGACGCTTCTGGAATGCCCAATGGCAGACCGCCTTCGCTACCCACCCCAAGATCGTGACCCTGACCTGGTGGAACGAGTGGTGCGCTCAGCTCTTCCGCATTGACGGCCGCTACGTGTTCACCGATAACTTCAACCAAGAGTTCAGCCGCGACATCGAGCCCATGAAGGGCGGCCACGGCGACCTCTACTACCGCTGGCTCTGCGAGTATGTCCGCGCCTACAAGGCTCACGAGCCCTGCCCCATTCTCACGCAAGACTGAAAGGATTTTCCGACTATGTTTACAGATCTGACCGGTAAGCGCCGCCTCAAGGTGGGGCTTCACACCCATACCACCCTCTCCGACGGCCACAGAACCCCCGAGGAGACCGCCGCCATCTACAAGGCCGCTGGCTACGATGCCATCGCCCTCACCGACCATTGGATCTACGGGGAAGGGGGCGAGCTGGAGGGACTGTCCATCCTCTCGGGCTGTGAGTACAACGTGGACGGCGTGGACGAATGGACGGGTGTCACCGAGGTCTACCACGTGGTGGGCGTGGGCATGACCCGCGACCCCCGGATCCCCTTGGAGTACACCCAGAACCACGACGGGCATATCCGTGATCGGGTGCGGGAGATCGTGCGTCTCATTCGGGAGGCGGGGGGACTGGCCGTTCTGGCGCATCCCGCGTGGAGCCTCAACACTCCGGAGCAGATCCTGGGCTGCGCCGACTTCGATGCCACCGAGATCTACAATTCTGTTTCGGATTGGGGCATGTCCGACCGCCCCTACTCGGGGGTTATTGTGGATCAGATCGCCACCTACGGCTTGCGACTGCCCCTGCTGGCCACCGATGACACCCACTACTACGACGGCGATGAGTGCCGCGGCTGGGTAGCAGTGGAGGCCGACGCGGTGGAGGAGCTGGGTATGGTGGAGGCACTCCGTAGGGGGCGCTTCTACGCCACCATGGGCCCCGAGGTGCACCTGGAGCGTGTCTCCCCCACCGCCGTCAAGCTGACCTGCTCCCCCGCCGTCAAGATTGCCTTCCTGTCCAACGCGGTGTGGACGTCGGGGCGCATGGTACGGGGGGACGGGCTCACCGAGGCCACCTATGAGCTCAAGCGCCACGAGACCTTCATCCGTGCCGAGGTCACCGATGCCGAGGGACGGGTGGGCTTCTCCAATATCATTCCCTTATGAGCCGTCTACTTCCCGCCCTCCCCCATCCGGCCGCCATCCGCGAAGCTCTTCTGACATATGCCGACGAGGGCTACAAGGCCTTTCAATGCCCCTTGATGCCCATGGTAGATCCCGCCACGGTCATCGGTGTCCGTACCCCGCTCCTCCGCCGCATGGCTAAGGAGCTGCGAGGGTCACCCGAGGGAGAAGAATTTTTGAAGCTCCTCCCCCACGGATATTTTGAGGAAAATCAGCTTCACGCCTTCCTCATCGAGTCCATCCCGGATTTTACCGCCGCCGTAGCCGCCGTGGATAACTTCCTCCCCTACGTGGACAACTGGGCCACCTGCGACCAGCTCTCCCCCAAGGCCTTCAAGGGGCAGTTTGCCGACCTGCTCCCCCACGTCCGCCGCTGGATGGCTGACCCTGCTCCTTACACCTGCCGCTTCGGACTGGAGATGCTCATGCGCTACGGTCTACAGGCGGATTTTGACCCCGTATTTTTAGCCGAGGCCGCCCACCCTGCCGTCACGGGACGGGAGCACTACTACGTCCGCATGATGGCGGCGTGGTTCTTCGCCACGGCGCTGGCCTACCAATACGAGGCCACCCTGTCCTACCTGACGGAAGGATGCTTGCCCACGTGGATCCACAATAAAACCATCCAAAAGGCCTGCGAGAGCTGCCGCATTCCCCCCGAGCGAAAGGCACATCTGCGTACCCTGAAACGGGCGCAAACGTAAGAAAAAATAAGAGAAAAAGGAAAGAAAAGGATCATTATATGAAGCTACGCCATTTCCTGTATGACTTGACTGATGTGTTGCTTCTTCATATCACTTTGAATATTCCCAGCTACGTTGTGGAGCTTTTACCCGTCACCCCCCATTGGGGCTTCATCATTTACCTGTTGGGGGTTTCCCTGGCCGTCGTTCAGCTCATTTTCGGCGTGATCCGCCGTCAAAGACTGCTCCGCTGGTGGGAGGGTCTGTCGTCCCCCGCCGCGTGGAGCATCAGCATCTTCACGGTGCTCCTGTTCGTAGCCACGCTGGTGGACGAGATCCTGACCCACGGATGGCAGTTCTGAATCCAACAAAAAGCCCTGAAAACAGGGCTTTTTCTCTTGCAATCAAAGCGTTTCTGTGGTATAATACCCATTGAAGTTCAAGCAACGAGGTACCTCCATGGCCACCCTTCTCCTCATCGTCATCTATATCTGCTTCATCGGCCTCGGCGTCCCCGACTCCCTCTTCGGCCCCGCGTGGCCGGTCATGTCGGGGGAGTTCGGCCTCCCCGTGTCGGTGGCGGGACTCATGACCCCCTATTTCTGCATCTTCACCGTCATCTCCAGCCTCTTTTCCGACAAGCTCATCAACCGCTTCGGCACGGGCAAGGTGACGGCGGTCAGCACCCTGCTCACCGCTGTGGGCCTGTTCGGCTACTCCTTCGCGCCGTCCATCTGGTGGATCATGGTCTTCGCCATCCCCCTCGGCTTGGGCGCGGGGGCGGTGGATGCGGGGCTGAACAACTACGTCGCCCTCCACTACAAGGCCTCCCACATCAGTTATCTCCATTGCTTCTACGGCGTTGGCGTCACGGTCAGCCCCGTGTTCATGTCCTTGGCATTGGGGCGGATCGGAGACTGGCACATGGGCTACCGCTACGCCGCGGTCTTCCAGCTCTGCGTGGCCGTGATCGCCATTCTGGCCATCCCCCTGTGGGGTAAGGTCGCCCGCGCTGCGACGCAGGGAGGGAAGCATACCGCCGCCGAGACGGATACGAACCAACCTGAGGTTGCCCCCCGCTCCCTCTCCCTCCGTGAGCAGGCCAAGGACGCAGGCATCCGCTGGATCTGGCTCATCTTCGCCGTAGCCGTGGCCCTGGAGGTTCTGGTGGGCAACTGGGGCAGTACCTTTCTCGTCAAGATCAAGGGCATGGAGCCCGCTTACGCCGCCGCCATGACCGCCCTGTACTACTTCGGTCTGGCCGCGGGACGGTTCATCTCGGGGCTTCTCTCCCGCAGGCTTACCCCATGGCAGATCATCGCCCTGTCCCTGGCGGTATGGCCTTTGTCGGTGGTGTTCTTTATCCTGCCTCTGCCCCCCGCCGTCTCGGGCATCGGCCTGCTTTTCGCGGGTCTGGGCATGGGGCCTCTCTACCCCAACTTCGTCTACCTCACCCCCCGCAACTTCGGTCGGGACGTGTCTCAGTCAGTCATGGGCTCTCAATCCGCTTCGGCCTACCTGGGTCTGATCGCGGTGCCGCCCCTGTTCGGTCTCTTAGTGGACAAATTCAGCGTGGGACTCTACCCGCCCTTCCTCGCGGTGGTGTATGTCATCCAGCTGGCCGCCGTGCTGCTGTTCGTCCGTCACTTGAAAAAGCGGGGAACCTTCAACGCAAAATAATCCCGGAGGTGTTTCATGTTCTCCTTTTTCTGTAAGAAAAAATGCTTCCGTAAGAAAAAAGCCACCGCGCCGCCCCCTCCCCCCGATCCCGTCCTGCTGGCCGAGATGAAGGAGGTGTGGTTCCGCTACGGCGGCAACGGCTTCGTCATTTGGCACGATGACCCCGAGGCCTCCGAGCGATTCCGCAACGCCCACATCCCCGACGAGATCATCGAGGGGTGGCGGCAGGAGATGATCGAATCCGAATTCACCGCCCTCACCGAGGGCGCCCTCACCGAGGGCGACCTCACCGAGGGCGACCCTGCCCGCCGCTGGATCGTAGCCCATCACCTCTTGGAGCTGATCGGGAATACCCGCACCTGCACCGAGGAGCTGTACGACCGCCTGCTGGATCTCCTCTGCGATATGGCCGATGAGCTGGACAAGCCCCAGCGCATCCTCATTCTGGAGGCTTTTGCCGATACCAATGTCACCCGCAACAACGGCGCCATCCGCTACATCCACGAAAAGGCCGCGGGACTCACCCCGAAAATGTCCGACGTCCTCCGCAAGCTGGCGGATTTCACGGTCACCGAGGCCGATAATCAGCCCGACAGCATTGGTTGGACAGACGTCCCCCGACGGTACAGGGAAACCCTCGACGGCATCCGCGATGCCTATGAGCGGCACGTCAAGACCCCCTGATCCACCCATACAGAAACGCCCCCGCGAAAAGCCGCGAGGGCGTTATTTCTATGTACGGCGGAGCTTATTCCTCGCCGTCCTCGAACTTCTCCGCGCACTCGACCATGCGCGCCACCGCCGCTTTGAATTGCTCGTGTCCGCGAATGGGCGTCCAGATGCGGGCGGCGAAATTGCCCCGCAGGAGGCGGGCACATTTGGAGATGCCCTTGGCCTCGGTGTCTTCAGACTTGTCGTAAGAGACACGGTTGATGATGACCGAGCGGTAGGTGTCGGTGTCGGGGCGGTTGTCGAAAGCCACGGCGTAGTCCGCCATCTTGACGAAGCACTCCAGCCCCTCGGCGGCGCGGCCGGCGGAGAGATAGAACATGGCCAGCTGACGGTAGGAGTTGGCCAGACGGTCGGCGTAGAACAGGGGGGCATCGTCGAAGATCACCTCAAAGAGGTCAATGCCCTTTTGCAGAATGGCGATCTTCTCGGCCACGCTGTAGCGGTCTCCCGAAATGTCGGGCACGCAGGCCAGATTGTAGAGATGCCACCAAATGTTGTCGGCAAACAGAATGAGATTCTTCTGCGCCTGGTTGAAGGCAAGATCCCCCGTCAGCATGGTGGCGCGGATGATCTCGCGGGAGACACCCATACCGTGAAGCTGGTTGGCGATCTCCTCGGCGCGGGGCAGGTCATCCAGCTGGTGGGCGTAAATGTCGCAAAGGGTCTTCTTGGTCTCGTCGCGGAGGTGGTCGTCGGTGCAGTCATCCAGAATACGGCGGCAGAGAGAAACGGCCTCGTTGAGGGCGGCGCTGACGGCGGCCTCAACCCGCTCGCCGCTCCCCGCCTCGGCCAGCAGCCCCGCGTACAGGGACAGAACCCCCGCGGCCTCCAGCATGAGGGAGTAGTCCGAAGGGATCTCCGCCATGGCGGAACGGAGAACCTCCAGTGCATCGGTCACCTTGTCTCGATCCAACAGACGCTCCACCTCCTCCAGGTATTCGGCCACCTTGGCCGCCTTGCCCGCTCCCGTGTAGCACAGCAGCTCGTCCATGGAGACGCTGAAATAATCGGCAATGGCGGGGAGGTAGTTCATGTCGGGATAGCAGACCCCGGACTCCCAACGGGACACGGCCTGGGGGGTGACACCCAGCCGCTCGGCCAGCTTATCCTGGGTCACGTCGTTCTTTTTGCGAAGCAGACGGATCTTTTCTCCGATCTTGATCTTGTTTTCCATACGTATGAGATCCTTTCGGTAAGGCCGACGGTGCGGCGGCCGTTATTATCTACCTTGTATTATATCTCATTTTGTCGAAAAAGTCAATACGCGGTAGAAAAATAAACAAAAAATTAACAAAATTAAAGGAGAAGAAAAGAAACGCGGAGAGAAATTTTCGGAAACGCGGATTTTTTCTGCTTTTACAAGGAAAAATCCTTCACGGGGCTTGCAAAATCCGCGGTTTTGTGTTACAATATAAAGAGGGTTTTGATTATCCCCATACGGAGAAAGGAAGAGTCGTCTATGAACGGTGCTACCCTGAATTTCCACTACGATTTTCTCACCTCGTTGGTGCTGACCGATCCCGAGTTCTTCACCAAAAAGGTTCCCTATATGAAGGCCGTCGGTGTCAAGACCGTTTGGTTGGATAACTACATTTACGGCATGTGGCAGAACACTCCCGAGGAGGCCGCCCGTGCCAAGGCTATGCTGGAGGCCGAGGGCTTCGAGGTGCAGGCCATCTGCGTGCCCCTGGGTCACGGCGGAAACGCCCTCATGGGCGGTGACGAGGACGACCCCTCTCTGCCTCCCGATTTCCGCAACCGCATCGCTGCCGACGGCACCCGCCTGGGAACCACCACCTGCGTGGACGATGCAGTGATCGCCAACTACCGCAAGGCCTTTGAGATCCATAAGGAAATCGGCTTTACCCAAATTTTCCACGACGATGACCTCCGCATGGGCATGTGGGGACCTCACCTCCAGGGCTGCTACTGTGACCGCTGTCTGGATCGCTTCTACAAGAAGTACCCCCAATTTGACGGCATGAGCCGCGCCGATATCCTCCGTCTGGGCACGCCGGGCAGCGAGGTGCGGGACGCGTGGGAGACCATCCAGTGCGACTCTATCCGCCGCTTCCTGCGGGAGACCACCCCCGAGGGTACGATCCCCGGCATCATGGTCATGCACAACGGCGACCGCCGACACGGCATTGACATCACGGGCATCAAGGAGGATTTCCCGAATGCTCTGTTCCGTGTGGGAGAGTCCCATTTCGGTGACGCGGGCTTCACCCATCCCATGGGGCGTCCCTCCCTGGAGCGCAGTATCCGCAAGCATCTGTCCCTCATAGGCTCTGTGGAAAGCGCTTTTTCGGAGACCACCACCTATCCCGTAGGCGCTCTGTCCCCCGCGAACTTTGTGGAGAAGATCCGCTGGGAGATCGGCTGCGGTCTGCGGAACATCTACCTCATGAGCGGGAATATCTTCCTGCCCGATGCCTACTGGGAGGCTATCATTGCCGCCCGTGACGAGCTGGAATATCTGGCCGCCTCTACCCCTCTGCCCGTTCTCGACGGAACTCCCGACTCCGAGGATTTCGTCTGGCACGAATAAAACGATTTGAAAATATTATCCAAGCGAAAGGAAAATAGAAAATGTCTGAATGCACTCATGATTGCTCTACCTGCTCGGCGAATTGCTCCTCCCGTCAGAAGAGCCGCGAAGAAATGTTCGAAAAGCCCAACGACCTGTCCTCCGTCAAGCACATTATCGGTGTTTGCAGCGGTAAGGGCGGCGTAGGTAAGTCCCTCGTCACCTCCATGCTGGCCGTCAATATGCAGAGACGTGGCTACAAGGTGGGTATTTTGGATGCCGATATCACCGGCCCCTCCATTCCCAAGGCCTTCGGTCTGAACGCCCCCGTTGAGGGTGACGGTCTGGGCATGATCCCCCCCTCCACCACCACGGGCATCGACATCATGTCGGTGAACCTCATGCTGGAGGACGTGACCAAGCCCGTGATCTGGCGCGGCCCCGTCATTGCGGGCACCGTCAAGCAGTTCTGGACGGATACCATCTGGAATAACATCGACTACCTGTTCGTGGACTGCCCTCCCGGAACGGGTGACGTCCCCCTGACCGTGTTCCAGTCTCTGCCTCTGGACGGCGTGGTGATCGTTTCCTCTCCCCAGGATCTGGTGTCCATGATCGTACAAAAGGCCGCCCACATGGCCGACATGATGAAGGTGCCTGTTCTCGGCCTTGTCGAGAATATGAGCTACGTCATCTGCCCCGACTGCGGCAAGGAGATCCGCGTCTTTGGCGACAGCCACATCGAGGAGATCGCCGAGAAGTTCGGATATGAGCTTCTGGGTAAGATCCCCATGGATTATAAGCTGGCCGCTCTCGTGGACAAGGGTTGGATCGAGATGATGGAGAACAACTATCTCGAGGCCGCCGCCGATGCCATCGAGCGTCAATGCCCCGTCTCCCAGGACGAGGAATAATCCCGTAATTTCCGTAAGCACCGTTACCCCCGCACACCCCGAAAGGAGCGTTTTACCGTGAAAAAGACCCCGAAGAAGCCAAAAACCGCCTCTACGCGTAAGCCCAAGGCAGTTTCGCGCTTTCGCGTTCTTTTCGCCCGTCTTTCCCGCAAATGGGAGAGGGGGCGGACGGCAAGACGCTCCTTTTTGCGCGCCTTTTGGCAGGTGGGATGGCGTTGCGCCCTCCTTTTGCTCCTGTGCGGAGTTCTCACCCTGTCCCTGGTGCTGACGGTCTCCACCTCCATGGTGAAGCTGACCGCCCCCCAAATCGTCACTACAGCCGACCTCTCCGCCGCTGACTACGATTGCATCCTCGTCCTCGGCGCGGGCGTGCGGGACGACGGTACCCCCAGCGATATGCTCTACGACCGCGTGAAGGTGGCCTGCGCCGCTTACCATGCCATGGGGGATATCCCCATGATCATGAGCGGCGACCACACGGGAGACTACAACGAGGTAGGGGTCATGAAAGCCTTGGCGGTGGAAATGTCGGTCTACTCGGCGGACGTATTCCTCGACCACGAGGGCTACTCCACCTATGAGAGCCTCTACCGGGCGAAGCACGTTTTCGGTGCCCAAAAGATCCTCATCATCACGCAAGAATACCACCTCCACCGCGCCCTGTACATAGCCCGTGAGCTGGGCATGGAGGCCGAGGGCATATCCGCCGACCTCCGCCCCTACCGCTTGCAAGGTCGCTACAACGCCCGCGAGCATTTGGCCCGCTTCAAGGATTTTTTCGCCGCCGCCAAGGGTGACTACGACGGCCACCTCGACCCGCCCGTGGATCTGGGCGGGAACGGAGACGATACCTGATTTGCCGTTCTCCAATGTAACTGCTCTGTCGGTTTCAAATTTGGGTTTGTCGGCCAGGGCTCTGCCCTGGACCCGCTTAAGGGACTTTTGAAAAAGTCCCTTAAGAATCCCCAAAACTTTTAAAAAGTGTTATTAAATAATTCCTTTTTGAAAGTTTTTGGAGTTCTTAGAACCTTTTTTCAAAAAGGTTCTAAGCC
>JAZOOM010000379.1:0-11433 GCA_045655025.1 Eubacteriales bacterium
TGGCGGGCTTATCGGCCTTGACGGCTTTCGCGGGCTTAGCGGCGGGGACTGCCTGCGCATCGGCTACCTCTGCGAAGAAAGCGGCGGGGGAGATGGGATCGGGGGCGACGGCACCGCTGCCCGTGGTGACCAGGGAGCGGAGCACGGCATTCTCCTGGCGGAGTCTTTCGATCTCGGCGGTCTGCTCGCGGGTACGCTCCTTCAAGCCCTCCAGAACGATCTCGTACTTATCGCAACGCTCCTCCAAAAGGGTGATCTGATCCTGCATGCCCATACGGTCCGCGGCGAACTCCATGGCGCAGAGCAGGGTGGCCTCCGTCTTGGGGCAACGGCTCTTGGTGGTGATCTCCCGAATCTTCCGATCCAGAAGCCCGCGGATGTGCTCCACCTCCTCGGGGGACGCATCGGTGACGACGCTGAGCTGGATGTTGGCAATATTTAGGTTGTACTTGGTTTTCATATGCGGTCCTTTCCTGTTTGCCGTCCTTTTGCACAAAAATGCAGAGATGCGGCAGAATCTTCAAAATGTACTTGCAATTCAACGCGTTTGGGAGTATAATAAGGGTGTTACCTTTTCTACCCTCTATTATAATACAAAATCGTCGAGTTGAAAAGGGGCTTTTGGTAAATTTTCTAAAGAAAGTGTTAAATTTTTTATGAGTATGCTTCAAAACAGCCGCCGACTGGTGGTAAAGGTGGGTACGTCCACCCTGACTCACGCTACGGGGGCGTTGAATTTGCGCCGCATCGGTGCTCTGGTGCGGGTACTGTCCGATTTCAAAAACGCAGGAAAAGAGATCGTGCTGGTCTCCTCGGGCGCCGTCAGCGCGGGTGTGGCCAAGATCGGCGCGGCCAGACCCTCCACCATTGCGGAAAAGCAGGCTATGGCCGCCATTGGTCAGAGTGAACTCATGGGGCTCTACGATCAGCTGTTCTCCCTGTACGGCCATACCGTGGCGCAGATCCTTCTGACCCGCGACGTGGTGGACAACCCCGTTCGCCGCGAGCTGGCGGAAAATACTTTCGAGTCGCTCCTTTCCATGGGCTGTGTGCCCATCGTCAACGAGAACGACCCCGTATCCACCGATGAGCTGACCAAGTTCGGCGGTAACGACATTCTGTCCGCCTACGTCTCCCGCGTGTGCCACGCCGACGTGCTCATCAATCTGTCCGACGTGGACGGCCTGTACGACAAGGATCCCCGCAAGTACTCCGATGCTCAGCTCATTTCCCGCGTGGATGCCCTCTCCGATGAGGTCTATGCCTCCGCGGGAGGCGCGGGCACCGAGCGGGGCACGGGCGGTATGGAGGCAAAGCTGCACGCTGCCGCTTTGGCTACCGAGGCGGGCATTCCCATGTACATCATGAACGGCCACGATCCCGATATCCTCTACCGCCTGCTGGACGGGGAGGCCGTGGGGACGTACTTTGCCGTGCGGCGTTGATCGCGGATGAAATCCTCCCTCCGATCGAGGTGAGGCGCAGAACCTATGGTTCCGCCTTGGGTTCTGTCCACTTGAATCAAATCAGAAACCCGAAGGGTTTCTTTCCTTCATCCGCTCGCAGAGCGGATTTCATCCACCGCAGGTGGATTTCACCCGTCGAAGACGGATTTCACCCGCCAACGGCGGATTTCATGAATTTGGGTTTATCGGAAGGATCAACTCAAATTTAATCGTCCAATACTCAGAAGAAAGGAGCCCGCCCATGAATAGCTATATTTGCGTGACCTACGCCCAGGATGATCGGGAAGTCAATGATCTGTTCTGTCGAAGCCTTTCTCGGTACGGATTCCGTTTTCAGTGCGTCAACGAGCTCAGCGATCCCGTGAAGCGGAGGGGGTGGCTCACCGAGGCGTCACTGCTCATTGCTTTGACATCCCCTGCCGCTGTCCGCGCCGAAACCGTGGCCGCTGATATTCGCCGCGCCTTGGAGCGGAATATGCGCGTTCTTTGCGTCAGCCTGGAGGATAACGAGCTGGACGTTCGCTTTTGCGCTGTCAACGGTGGAGGGACCGCGTTGATCCCCTTCCCCGTAGGAGAGACGCCCGACCGTCATTCGGTGGCCCTGTTCATCCACCGTCTTTTCGTGCGGCATTTGACCCGCCTCGGGGAATGCTTTGTGGAGAACCGCTGTGCCTACGATGGTTACGGCACCGTCATCCGCATGGCCTACCATGCCTACAAGGGCGAGGGGGCGGCCTGCTACACAGTGGGTCGCGCCTATGAGGAGGGAGAGCTTCTGCCCCCGCTGGAGAACGAAGCGGCGGCGTGGATGGAGCTGGCCGCCCGTCAGAACGTGCCCGACGCGCTGATTCGCATGGGTCTTTTCCATCTGATGGGGAGGGGAACCGAGCGGAATCTTGAGGCCGCCTTTTCCCTGTTTCAGCGGGCGGCTCAGCTGGGAGATCCCCGTGGAGATTACCGCATGGGTCTGTGCTATCTGGACGGATTGGGTGTGGTCAAGGATCCGGAATATGCCGTGACCTGTATTGCCCGCGCGGCTGACGCGAAGGTGGTCTCCGCTATGGTTCGTTTGGGAGGGCTGTACTTTGAAGGCGTTGGTACGCCTCGGAATTTACGCCTTGCCCGCAAGTATTTGTATCAGGCTTGCCTTTTAGGAAGCGCGGAGGGGGATTGGGAGACACCTGTTCCGACCATGTATGGCCGCCGTCCCGGACGCTATACCTGCGTTTCCATGCGGTATCTTCGCCATACTCGCCTGAAAGAACATATCCGTCACGCGAACGGCGGAAAAGAGCCCGCGGAGCAACCCGCGCGCTCGACTCGGATGCCGTTTGGGCGCGCTCGTTACGGGAGGCTTTCCCTTCCCGAGGATGCCTTTAAGCCCACCCTGGCGGAGCTGTACACGGCGGAACTGCCGACTCGCTCCGAGGCTCGGGAGGAGATCGCCGCGGCCGCGTTCATGCTGGGCCGTCTTCTGTCCGAAGGGGACCTTCAACGCGGGAAGAAGAAGCTGTACCCCACCCCCACCGCCTCCCTGCGGTGGTACCGTTACGCCGCCTACCTGGGACATACCGAGGCGTTGTGCGCTTTGGGTGATGCCTACCGTCGCGGTTGGGGGGCTCCCATCACGCGAGAGCCGGCCGCCGAGCTCTACCGCCTGGCCGCTCGGGGCGGAAGCGTACGGGGTGCGTTTGCCTATGCCGTTTGCTGTGAGCGAGGCATTGGGGTAGACAAGAACATGTTCGTGGCCGTAGATTACTATCGGAAGGCGGCCGATCAGGGATATGCTCCCGCTCTCAACAATCTGGGCGGTTGTTACGAGGCGGGACGGGGAGTGGTTCGGAACGAGCTGAAGGCGGTGGAGCTCTATTCCCGCGCCGCCGCCGCCGGTGTGGCGGATGCCGTTTGCCGTTTGGGTATGTGCTATGAGATGGGGCGGGGAGTAGAGACAGATTCCGCGCACGCCCTGCGCTTATACGAATCAGCCGCTTCCGAAGGACATGCTCACGCTCTGTATCGGTTGGGCTTGTACTACCATAAGCGTGCCCATGAGCGAGACGAGGATATAGCGGGGGTGGTGTCCACCGAAAACCTGAGCCGTTCCGCCTCCCGCGGGGCTACGGACGTCGATACCATGGGTGCGGCGTCTGCCGCGAGTTCGCTGTCCTCCGAGGAGACCCTGGTGGGTGTGTCCGACCGTCTTCAGGCTGTGAGTCTGTACCGCCGCGCCGTTGAGGGTGGCTCTTCCGATGCCGCCTACGCACTGTACTTGTGTCATCGCAAGGCCTACGGCGTGGCTTTGGACGGGAAGGCGGAGATGGAGTATTTGAACGCCGCCGCCCGAGGCAGGTGCTTGCAGGCTATGTATGAGCTGGCGCTTTGCGCTATGGAGGGTCGGGGAATGCCCCGCGATCCCCATGCCGCCGTGTCCTGGTTCCGTGCCGCCGTTCGTGAATGGCGTGCCCGTCGAGAGGATCCTCGGTGGGTCAATCGCGACAGAGACAGGGGTGCTCTGCCTCCCGGAGGCATGCCGGCGTATCGGGCTGCGGGAGGGGCGCTGTATATGCTGGGCTACTGCGCTCTGTACGATATCGGAACGGAGGCGTATCCGACCGCCGTGGATTTCTATGCTCCCCCCTCTCCCGAGCGTGTGGACAAGGCTTTGCCCTACTTCCGGGAGGCCGCGGAGAATCAGCACGTGGGCGCGCTCACCATACTGGGAGATCTTTGCGCCTTCGGCTTAGTCAAGCCCTCGGTGTCCACGCCCGAGGATGAGTCTCTCCGCTACTATCTGGAGGCAGACCGTGTAGCCTCGGAACGGGTGGATCACGGCACCGCCACGGGCGAGCGCACCGACAGCTCTGTGGATGCTCTCATGAGTCTCGCGGATCGGGCCTTGCGAGCCGCTTCGGCCGCCGAGGATCCCGGGGACGCCGTGCTGGCGAGAGCCAACGCTTGGCAATCCCTGTCGGAGGCCGCCCGTCTGGGCAGCGCCGACGCTCTGGTGGGCATGGCCGAATGTCTGTTCCACGGTCAGGGCACCGTCTGCAACCGTCCGGCTTCCCTCCGTATGCTACGGCGCGCTTCCGCTCTTGACGGAGGCCGTGCGGCGGCATCCATGTGGCTGGGTGATTTCCTGCGCTCCCAGTGGGGGAACGATCCCGCCCCCGAGGAGGCGGATGCCGCCTATATGAGCGGTCTGCGATGCGGCGTTGTGGAGTCGGAATGCGGCCCGTACACCTTCGGACTCCGCAGAAAGCTCCGTCGCGAGGCAGACGTATCGGTTCAAACCGAGATCTGCTACCGTTTGGCCACCCTTCGAGCGACTTGCTTTGGCGAGGAGGATAACCGTCGGGAATGCTTCTCTTACTTAGCCAGGGCTGTTGCCGAGGGGCACAACGCCGCGCTGGATGATCTGGCTCGGATCTACCATTACGAGATCAACCATCCCCGTGTCGTGAAACCGGAGGACAAGTCTCAAAAGACGGGGATGCGATTCCCCGTGGGGTCAGGCGCGCGGGTGCGCCGCAAGCTTCGCAAGGGAATGGAGGATCCCACAAGGTCGGATCGTGCCGCCCATATGCATCACAGCTGGCTGGTGGACTACTACACCGCCCTGTGGCCCGAGCCCAAGCCCTTCTCTCGGGAGACACGCTCCCTGTTCATACCCCGAGACGTGCCGGAATACGTACACGAGCCCGTGACTCCTCTGATGCGGGTGAATGCGCTGTGCTACTTGGGTGAGTGCTTCTTTGAGGGACACGGTCTTGCCGCAAGCCCCGAGGCCGCATACGCCTGCTTTTCGGCCGCTGTGAATACCCGTCTTCCCTTGGAGCGGGGACAACCCATGCCTGTGGCTATGGTCAATGCCATATACAGCCTGGGCTGGTGTATGCTCTACGGTGTGGGTACGACAGCCGATCCGGGTGGTGCCGTCCGTATGCTGAACCGCGTGGCCAAGATCCACAGCGGCGCCGCCTATACTCTGGGTGTTTGCCATGAGGAAGGAAAGGGTGTGGTGATCCCCGACGTCAACGAGGCCCTGAAGTTCTACCGCAAGGCGGAGACCATGGGGCATCCTGCGGCCGACGAGCGGATACAGAAGCTTGAAAAGCTGTTGAAGAACAGTCAGGAGAGCTGAGGGACGCTCGGCTGAAAGAAAAAGAACAT
The DNA here is from genome assembly GCA_045655025.1 of Eubacteriales bacterium. Taxonomy (GTDB): domain Bacteria; phylum Bacillota; class Clostridia; order Oscillospirales; family CAG-272; genus CAMEON01. Next base: position 5,637 of record JAZOOM010000379.1, read on the forward strand.
AACGAAAAAAGACCGTCTCCGTGGGGAATCCCACGGGGACGGCTTTTTTGAGTTCAAGTCTGAGGGACGGTCTCCGTCCAATGCCGGACGGCGGAGGCCGGATCAGTGCATGATCCCTTTGCGGAAGCTGCGGCTATCTCGATCGCTGCTTGTGCCGGTGGGAGGATCGCCGGCGTCACCGCTCGTGTCCACCGTACCCGCGTCGGGGTCGAGAGGTCGGGTAGTTGTTGTACCGGTGCCGTTGGTTCCCGAGGAAGGGGTGGTGACTGCGGGGGTGCCGGAGGAAGTCCCGGCCGTCGTGTCGCCGGGGGTCTGATGGTTTCCTCTCGTACAGGCAACCGAGCAGAGCAGGAGCGTTGACAGGGCCAGCGCGGAGAGACCCCACGCCGAAGCCCGCTTGATGCGTTGAATGGCTTTCATCCTATGACCATACCTTTCGGGCAGGGGAGTCTCCTCTGCCGTTCTTTTCGTTTTGCGACCCCCACGGGATGTCCGTGGGGGAGAGTCACAGACCGACGGCTCACGTTAGGTCTGTGACCCGACGTAAGTACCGTTTCAAACCCTTTCCGACGAGCACAGCGGGTCGGGCGGGAGTTGGCTTGTGGCTCTGTGGATAGTGTGGGCGGTATGGGCAGAGGATATGAGTGGAAAAAATTGGATGTAACAAATCAGTCGCTCCCTACAAGGGGTTATTTCATATCATGCCATCGTGCCCTAACCTACAGATAAACAGCAATTTGAAACATCCCCGAACCATTATATAGCAAATGGAAAGCCCCCGAGGAGTTATGGCTCCTCGGGGGCGATTGTATCAAGTATATTGCGCGTTGTAGAGGGAAGCGTAGAATCCGCCCGAGGTCAGCAGCTCGTCGTGGGTGCCCGATTCGGTCACGATGCCGTCCCGTACCACAAGGATCCTGTCGGCGTTCTTGATGGTGGACAGGCGGTGGGCGATGACAAAGCAGGTGCGCCCCTTCATGAGGGCGTAGAGAGCGTCCTGAATGAGCTTTTCGGTGCGGCTGTCCACGTTGGAGGTAGCCTCGTCCAGAATGAGAATGGGGGCATCCGACAGCATGGCGCGGGCGATGGTGAGGAGCTGCTTCTGCCCCTTGGAGATGTTGATGCCGTCGTCCGAGAGGATCGTCATGTAGCCCTCGGGGAGCGACTCAATGAAATCGTGGATGTGGGCGGCCTTGGCGGCTTTCTCTACATCAGCCATGGTCGCGCCCTCGGTGCCGTACACGATGTTGTCGTAGACCGTACCGCAGAAGAGCCACGTGTCCTGCAGCACCATGGTGGAGGCCTTCCGCAGGCTGGAGCGGGTCAGATCCGTGATCTCATGGCCGTCCACCGTGACGGTGCCGCCCTGCTTGTCGTAGAAGCGCATGAGCAGGTTGATGACGGTGGTCTTGCCCGCGCCCGTGGGGCCCACGATAGCGATGAGGTTGCCCTTGTCGGCGTGGAGGCTCAGGCCGTGGAGGATCTCCTTCTCGGGGACGTAGCCGAAATGCACGTCGGTCATCTCCACTACACCTTGGGTGTTCGACAGCACCTCGGCGTTGGGCTTGTCCGCGGGCTCGGCGGGCTCGTCCAAGAGGTTGAAGATGCGTTCTGCGGCGGAAGCGGCAGACTGGAACTCGCTGAGAATGTTGGCGAACTCGTTGATGGGGCCCGAGAACTTGCGGGAATACTGCACGAAGGAGGACACGTCGCCCAGACTGATGAACAGGAGGGGATGAAGCCCCGTGACCGTGAGAGTCAGAAGATAGAAGATACCGCCCAGCACGGTGATGAGGGTGAGGGAGAGGTTGTTGACGAAGTTGACGGTGGGGCCAATGACGGATCCTTGGTAGTCGGCGCGGTAGTAGGCCTCGCAGGCGGCCTTGTTGTGACCGTCGAAGCGGGAGACGATGACGGATTCACGGCTGTAGGCCTTGATGGTGCGGTGACCCGACAGCATTTCCTCGGCGTAGCCGTTCAGCTCGCCCAGCATGGCGGAGCGCTTGCGGAACAGGGGACGGATCTTTTTGGTCTTGTACCGGGTGAAGATGATGGAGATGGGCACCGTCACCGCGAACACGCAGAGGAGCAGGGGGGAGATGAGGAACATCATGACGAGGGAGCCCACCACCGTGACCACGCTGGCCATGATCTGGAGCAGGTCGTGGGACAGGGAGGCGTTGACCGTGTCGATGTCGTAGGAGATGTGGGAGACGATCTCACCCGTCTGGTGGGTGTCGAAGAAGCTTACGGGCAGCTCGGTCAGGTGAGCAAAGACCTCCTTGCGCATGGTGTAGGAGATGCGCTGGCTGATTTTTGCCATGACGATGGCCAGGATGTAGGACATGACTGCCGACAGGGCGTAGAAGATGACCAGCAGGATGCAGAAGGTCTTGACGGTCTCAAAATCCACCGCGCCGATGGCGATGGCTCCGCCGTTGGCGGAATCGAAGGGGTCGATGGCGTTGATGACCTTGCCCGACAGGGCGGGACCCGCCAGGGCCAGGAGGTTGGAGCCCAGCATGAGCACCAGCGCGCCCAACATGGCCCACTTGTAGCGGAGGATGTAGCGGAGGATGCGGGCCAGCACCTTGGAGCGGCGAGCCTTGTCCATCTTCTCGTTTTTGGCGGCGCGGGGGTCGTTGATGGAACGGCCCAAACCTCGGTTCTGATTATTCAAGGATAGCACCTCCCATCTGCGATTCAGCGATCTCGTTGTAGATCGGGCAGTTGGCCATCAGCTCGTCGTGGGTACCGCAGCCGATGACCTCGCCGCGATCCATAACCAGAATGATATCGGCGTGCTTGATGGAACTGACACGCTGTGCCACGATGACCTCTGTGGTGGTGGCGGAGTTGTCGTCCTCCCGCAGGGCGCGGCGGAGGGCGGCGTCGGTCTTGTAGTCCAGCGCCGAGGAGGCGTCGTCCAGCACCAGAATGTCGGGCTGGCCGGCCAGGGCGCGGGCGATGAGGAGACGTTGCTTTTGACCGCCGCTGAGGTTGGTGCCCTTGACGGTGAGCTTGTAGTTGTAGCCGTCGGAAAGGCCCACGATGTAGTCGTGAACCTGTGCCATGGTGGCGGCGTGCACCACCTGCTCATGGGTCAGATCCCGCCCGAAGCGGATATTTTCTTCGATGGTGTCAGCGTAGAGAAAGTCGTTCTGCATGGCCACGCCGAAGCGGGAGCGCAGCTCAGCGGGGGTCATGGTGCGGATGTCCTTACCGCCTATGCGGATGGTACCGCTTCCCTCGGGGACTTGGTAGAAGCGCATGAGAAGGGCGATCAGGGTGGTTTTGCCGGATCCCGTCGCGCCGATGATGCCCAGCGTACCGCCCTTGGGGAGGTTGAAGGACACCGCCTTGGTGTTGTTGTATTTGCCGCGGTAGGAGAAGGAAACGTTCTCGAAGGAGACGTAGCGGTCAGGGTTTTCGGGGATGGGCATGGCACCCTTGGAGGCGGCCTCGCTCACGTCCCGTCCTCCCGCGTCCAGCACCTCGCAGATGCGGTTCATGGAGGCCGCACCCTTGGTGAACATCATGAAGATACGGGTGATGGACAGAAGGGCGTTGGAGAGGATGGTGAAGTACTGAATGAAGGAGATGATGGTACCGGGCTGGCAGGTGCCGTTGTTGACGCGGACGGCACCCACGGCCATGACCGCCACCAGACCCACGTTCAAAAACAGGTTGATGAGGGGGTTGGAGATGGCCATATTGGCGGCGGCGGAGAGGCTGTCCTTCATGAGGCCGCGGTTGACGGTCTCAAAGCGGCTCTGCTCGTAGTCGGCGCGGGACAGGGCCTTGATGACGCGGATGCCCTGAGCATCCTCACGGACCACGCGAACCATGGCATCTCCCGCCTGCTGGGAGCGGTTATACAGGGGAACGCCCCGTTTGGAGACAATGAACACCGTCAGCACGATGAGGGGCATGACGGAAAACATGACCAGAGTCAGCACGGGATCCAGCGCGAGGGTGATGATGAGACCGCCCGCCAGCAGAATGGGGGCACGGACACCGAGGCGTTGCATCATGCCCACCATATGGTGGACGTTGTAGGTGTCTGAGGTAAGGCGGGACTCCAGGGAGGGGACGGTGAAACGATCCGCCTGGGCGCAGGAGAGGCGCATGGTGGAGTCGAACAGGTCGTGGCGAATGGCGGTGGCCACGTCCTTGGCCACGTAGGCCGCCATGCGGTTGGCTACGATATTGAACACCAGAGCTGCCACGGCGCAGACCGCCATGATGCCGCCCCACAGGAGGATGGAGTGCAGTCCTCCTTCGGTGTCTCCTGACAGGGCATAGTTCTTGATGATATCGTTCAGGATCATACCCAGTATGTAGGGCAAGGCCAGCTCCACAAGGGTGCCCGCGATCTTGATGGCAAGGCCTACCGACATGCGCCCCGCAAAGGGACGGAGGTAGGAAAAGAGGCGTTTCATGGTGGTGGGTCACTTCCTTTCTTTTTCAAATTTGGGTTTAGCGGTGCGTTGGGGGCACGGCCTCCGGCGGCCAAGAACCTTTTTGAAAAAAGGTTCTTGGATCTCCAAAAACTTTCAAAAAAGTATTATTGAATATTTTCTTGAAAGTTTTGGGGATTCTTAAGGGACTCGCGATATTTGCCGAAGGCAAATTCGCCCCGAGCGTAAGCGAGGAGGTTTTCAAAAGTCCCTTAAGCGGGTGCAGGGCAGAGCCCTGCCGCTCCCGTTAAACAGCAATTTATAATCTTTTTCCATTATACCACAAAATCCCCCGCTATGCAATCGTTTCATTGAAAAACCTCACAAAGCAGGGGAATATTTGTCATTTACTTCTTGCGGATACGGGCGATGAAAAATCCGTCGGTATCATTTGCGTCGGGGAGGAGAGTTACCATGCCTCCCTCGGAGACGATATCGCAGACCGTTTCGTCCTTGGCGGGGAAGGTGAAATCATAGGGCTCAAATTCGGGATGGGCGGCCAGAAACGCTGTGACCACGTCCCCATTCTCGGCGGGGAGGATGGTGCAGGTGGAGTAGACCAGTACGCCTCCGGGCTTGAGGTAGCCTGCCGAGGCCTCCAGAATGGCCGCCTGAATGGCGGGGAGACGGGCGGACTCGGTGAGATCCTTGTGGCGGATCTCGGGCTTCTTAGCGATGACACCCAGACCCGAGCAGGGCACGTCGCAGAGGACGCGGTCGCACTTGCCCAAGAGGGTTGGATCGGGCTGTCGGGCATCCCGCTCGTCAGCGGTGACGATGGTCAGACCCAGCCGATCCGCACCGGAGGTAATGAGGGAGAGCTTGCTTTTGTGGAGATCAAAGGCGTGTACCTCGCCTCGGTTCTCCATGGTCAGGGCGATGCCGAAGGATTTGGAGCCGGGGCAGGCACAGGTGTCGACCACGGTGTGTCCGGGTTGCGCGTCCAGCGCCTCCACGCAAAGCTGGGAGGCTTCGTCCTGCACAAAAAACAGCCCTTCCGCAAAGCCGGGCAGTGCTGTAATCACCGCGTGGGAAAGCTGTATCCCACAGGGGCTTTCAGGGGTGGCACTTGCCGCATAACCCGCGTTTTGCAGGCGTTCGATCAACTCGTCTCGCGAGATTTTGAGCGTGTTGGTGCGCAAAGTCACGGGCGGTTGCTTGCAAAACGCCTCCAAAAGCGATTCGGTGCGTTCCAATCCGAAATCGTTTAAAAAAGTCGCACAGATCCCAGGCAAGAACGAATAACGCACCGAAAGATAGGAAACGGGGCTGCTTTCCCGATCGGGAAGTGCAATTTGTTTCTGATTTCTCAAAAAAGCGCGCAACACGGCATTGAC
>JAZOOM010000380.1:0-2666 GCA_045655025.1 Eubacteriales bacterium
CCTCCCGTGCCCCCAACGCACCGACAAACCCAAATTTGAAAAACAAATCTCCCCCGCCGCAACCCTAATAAAGGGCACGGCGGGGGATTTTTTTACATCTGATCAAATCTTTTCATCCATCCGACAGGGAATCAGTTTCCCGTCGCGGACATGGTAGGTTGCGGCCTCATAAACGCCAAGGGTAAGGGTCTCGCAGAGGTCAAAAGCGGGACACTTCACCGTGACCGAGGCATCGGCAGCGGTGGGATTGAACAGGCGCGCCAGCACGTCCTGTCCATCCTCGGTCCTCTTGAGGGCGGTGAGGGTGACGGGGGAATCCTGAGACAGGGTCAGGAAGGGGACTCGTCCTGCGGGGATACCGTCGGGATCAAAGCCGTCTCCCGAGGGGAAGATATTGACCGCCATGGGGGTCTCGTTGAAGGTCAGGGCATCGCGGGCGGTGTCGGTGTCGGTCACGTCACCGGCCACAAGGCGGATGGAGAAGTCCCGCTCCCCCTGCTCCATGTAGTCGGCGTGGCGGTCGGAGGGGAGGGTACGGCGATCCCCAATGGGGTGTGTCGTATGTCCGGGGCTGTGGAGAAGTGTGAGGTACAGCGTCCCCTTGTCCCACGACGAGCCGTAGATGCCGCGGTTGAGGATATTCAGCCGTCCGCCGTCGGGGGACAGAACGGTGATATACTTATGACCTACGTTCTCCACGCCGTCGGTCTTCATGGGCTCCTCACCGAAGGCGACCTCCACAGCGGGGGCGCAGTTGGAGTCGGCGGGAGTCAGACCCAGCTTGAACATCTTGCGCTTCTCCTGATTGACGATGCGGATATCCACGTCGATGACGGGGGCCTGCTTGGAGAGCTTGTAGTGGACACGGGCGCGGGAGCCCTCGTAGCCGAATACGGCCTCCACCACGGTGCGCACGGGGCCGTCCTCAATGACGCGGATGGAGGGGATGGTGGCGTCCTGATCCGAGAACTTGGTTCCCTCCTCGTCGGAAAGCAGGGCGAAGGAGCCCAGCTTTTCATTCCACGCGCGGAAGGTCATGCCCCAGGCGTCGTGGCGATCCTGCATGACGTCGATGACGCAGGAATCCTTGCCGAGGTAAGTCTTGCCGTTTGCCGTCAAGCGGTCGATGAGACCCGTCTTGCGGTTGATCTCCACCGCCATATGGGGGGTGATAAAGAGCATGATGTCGGGGTCGTCACCGAACAAAGCCACGGGATCACCCACGGGCTTTTTGTCCAGCACCTCGATCTTGCAGTCGAAGCGATTCATGGCCATGGGGGCCAGCTCGGCGCGGAAAATGATGCGCTTGCGCCAGTCCAGAGGCAGGTTGGAGTATTCCTTCTCGCACTGGGTGGGAAGGCGCACGCCGTCGCGGTAGGCCACGGGGTTATGGAAGGTACCCGACCAGTTCTGATCCGCCAGCATGAACTCGCACATGATGTCCTCGGTGACGGGGTAGGGGTGAGGATTGTAGACCAGCACGGGAATCTCCCCCGTGGGTGCCTCGGGCTCGCCGTCGGACAGAGTCATGAAGGCTCGCATACGGAGTCGGGAAAGGATCTCCAGCGCGTGATCCATCATGCGGAGGGCCATTTCCTCGGCGGGGAGGATGGAGGAGCCGGGCAGGACGTCGTGGAACTGCACCGTCAGCATATCGTAGAGGACTTCACCGAATTCCTTTTCGGGGTAGGTTCCCTTCCCCAGACCGCACAGGTGGATGTACATCTTCTCGGTGGAGAAGAGCATATTTTCAGTCTGGCGGTACTTCTGCTTGAGGCGCACCTGACTGGTGTAGCAGCCGGGAGCCCAGAGGTTGATATCCGCCTCGTGACGGGGAAGATCCACTTCAAAGGCCTTGACGTCGGCAAAGTAGTCCTCGGGGGTGGAGTGGACTACCTCCACGCCCTTGTCGGCGCACTCTTTTATGTAGTCGTTAATGGCGCGGATATCCTCGCGGGAGGGGCCGCCGCCGTGGTTGCCCACGCCCCAGAGGACGAAGCCCAGTCCGTTCCCCACGTCGCGGTTTTCCAGCGAGCGGATCTTATCCATGGCGTGACCCAGAGACGAGCCGTAGCCCTCGGCGGCGCGCTGACCCGTGACGGTGGAGCCGTCGTAGCCCACCCACGTGAAGGTCTCGGCGGGGAGGGCGCAGTTGCCGGGATCGGGACGGCAGAAGAGGTAGGAATCGTAGCCCGACTTGGCCATGATCTGCACCAGACCGCGGGTGTGACCGAAGGGATCAAAGCTGATGGCGGTGGTGGGTTCCTTACCGAACTTCTCGGCAAAATACCGCCGTCCCTCGGTGACCTGACGGGCAAATCCCTCGCCCGAGGGCATATTGCAGTCGGGCTGGACGTGCCAGCCGCCCATGATGTGCCACTTGCCCAGCTTCACCAGCTCTTGGATCTCGGTAAACAGGGCAGGCTCGTACTCCTCTACCCAGCGGTAGATGAGGGATTCGTTATGGCAGAAGATGTAGCCGTCGAATTCACGGCAAAAGCGGGCGGCGCAACGGAAGGTGGACAGAGCCGAGGCCGCGCCCTCCTCCCATTCCCATTGCCAGATGGGATCGAGGTGGGCATTGGAGATAAGGTGGAGCTTTTTCATGGTGGGCATTCCTTTCGTACTAATATGGAGATCCGGGTATGTCCGATTCTACAGCTCGT
>JAZOOM010000381.1:0-4356 GCA_045655025.1 Eubacteriales bacterium
ACCCGCTTAAGGGACTTTTGAAAAAGTCCCTTAAGAATCCTCAAAACTTTCAAAAAGGTGTTATTAAATAATGCTTTTTAAAAGTTTTTTGGAGTTCTTAGAACCTTTTTTCAAAAAGGTTCTAAGCCGCCGGAGGCCGTGCCCCTTCGCACCGATAAACAGCAATTTGAAATTCACGTTTGTCAAAATGACCGCAAAACATCGGGGAGACCCTCGTCTCCCCGATGTGACTTAGCGTTTTTTCTCTTTTCGTATGCCGAACATCCGCCGCAGGATGGGGGTAATGACGGCAGGGGGGCGCAGGATCACGATCTTCATGGAGGGTACCTTCCTTTCGAAAAACGTTCTTGCTTCCAATATATGCGGCAGAGCGGGGAATGTCAAGCCCACGTAGCAGAATTCACAAATTTTCATTTTTTCTTTAGGGGGTTGACGAGGGGGAAGGGATGCTGTACAATAATGGTAGATTCTTTCAAAATTCAAGTGAAAGGAAGATGCGTATGAAGAGGCTTGCGAGTATTCTGTTGATCCTGGGTGTTCTTTTGTCTTTGGCCGCCTGCACGGTATCGCCGGTGCAGGGTGACGAAACGACGGCGGAGTCGGCGGGTGAGGCGACGCAGGCTGCCACCGAATCGGGCGAAGAGACATCCGCAGAATCCTCCACGGAGGCACCTGCGGAAGTATCCACGGAAGCACCTGCGGCGGAAACGACCGAGGCACCCACCGACGGTACGGATGACCTTCCTCCTCCTGCGGAGGCGGGGGGTATGCTGGTGCGGACTCTGGAGGGAGAGATCCCGGCGAGCTCATGCCCGGTGCTGGTTCGTGACTACACCGACAGTCAATCCAGTCTGGCGGATATCCCCGCGATTGAATATCCTTACCCCGAGGTCTCCCTTGAAAAGGGCCCCGTCAATGGGCATACGTACACCGCTTCAATCCCCGAGCTGGGGCTTTCTGCAGCGGGTGAGTACACCAGATCCCATTGGGACGAGGGATACCACAATCCCGTGGATATGTATCAGATGGTACATGAGAATGGAAGCTTCAGCATCGACCGCGTGACAGGTAAGGTGGTGAAGTTCACGTGGGATACCGATGTCTCCAAGGAGCTTCCCACGATTTCCGACGAGGAGCGGGAGCGGGTGGCTGAGGAGTATAAGGCTAAGGTGCTGGCTATGCTGGGCGTGGAGGATATGCACACCCTTTGGATGTCCTTTGTCCTGAGCGCCGGCAGCCAAGGGGGCGGGATGGTCTACCGCTACACTTTTGTTCACGAGATTGCCGGGCTGAATTCCATCGACCGTGTGTTGATCCATGTCAACGAATACGGGGAGTTCTTGGGGTACGCCACCTTCCTGCTTGGAGGGATGGCCGGTGTGACCATGCCCGAGGATTTCTCCGAGGAGGCGGTCATGGATGCCATGATGGCACTCTGGCCGAAATATGCACCAAGCCCACCGAAACGCCCATCATGGCCTCCAGCGATCCCGCTTCGTGGGTGGTACTTCCCACCGAGGACGGCAAGCCCATGATCGTGGCGATGCTGAAATTCGGTACGATCATGATCGAGAATGAGGCTATTGGCAGCGGGGTGGAGTTTGCCGTGTTCCCGTAAGGCTTTGGGGAATCGTCTTTCCATAGGAAAGGAGCTCGCTTCGGCGGGCTCTTTTCTCATAGTTTTTCCGTTTCCCATTGACATCCGCCCTGTTTTGTGGTATTCTATAACCAATCCCATTCCGAAAGGATTTTGATTATGCAAATTACCAAAAACGATACCGCCATTTCGTTGAATCTGACGGATTCCTTCAACCGCTACGTCCTGTCCTACACGGCTACGACCCCTCTGCGCTGTACCCTGACTTATGCCGAGCAGGGGCATGAGAGAACCGAGGAGTTTTTCCTGGAGGCGGGCGAGGATATGACCTTTGCCTCCTACATGGACGGCTACCTTCGCCACATGGTGGCCGATGCCGCTTTGTCTATGACGGCGCGCACCATTACCCATGAGGCTTGCGAATTCACTCTTCACAGCTTTACGGTGGAGACGGTGCCCGTGCTGGCCGAGAAGACCTTCTACTTTGAGAACGAGCGTTACCGCGTGGGAGTGGAGCTCTGCTGGGGCGGCGGTCTGTCCTATCTGGCCGACAAAAAGTGCCCCGTGGAGGGTCTGGAGAATATCCTCAACAACTTCGATACCGGCCGCCTCATCCAGCAGTCCTACTACGGTACGGGAGACCCGCCCTACGTCCGCGGTGAGTTCATGGGCAACAGCTGGGTCTACAATCCCGTACAGGGCGGCGACCGTGGCAATCACAAGTCCAAGCTCATTGACGCGAAGGTGAGTGAGAACGAGGTGTACGTCAAGTGCCGTCCCCGAGACTGGGGACATGACGGCGGCACCACCTACTCTTACATGGAGAACTGGTACCGCCTGGACGGGGACTACCTGGTGGTGGACAACCGCTTTGTGGATTTCTCGGGCTGGGAGCATCCCAAGAACGGCCAGGAGGTGCCCGCCTTCTACACCGTTTCCTACCTCAACAATTACTACTGGTACGACGGGGACAAGCCTTGGACGGATGATGCCCTGTCGGTCAAGTCGGATCTCCCCTTCTGGCCCGATGACTGGCCCTACTGCACCTTCAAGCCCAAGGCGGGCAACACCGAGCTGTGGAGCGCCTTCGTGGACGACGGTGGCTACGGTCTGGGTCTCTACACCCCCAACATCGGCCATACCATCGCGGGACGGCACGCCTACGACGGCTCCAAGGATCCCGCCGCGGCCTCCTGCAACTACATCGCGCCTCTGAAGAGCATCAAGCTCCAATGCTTCAAGCCCGTGACCTACTCCTACCTCATCACGGCGGGTCAGCTCCCGGAGATCCGCGCCCGCTTCAAGGCCCGCAAGGATGACATCACCAACACGGCGTGGGACAATTACTGATCCCGCCCCGGCTCGTATTCCCTCATATCCCATATACATAACATAAAGGTAAAGAAAGGAAACAACAGCCATGAAAAAAGTCCGTATCGGTGTACTGGGTGCCTACCGCGGCACCAGCATGATCAACTACTGCAAGCGAGCCGACCACGCCGAGGTGGTGGCTATCTGCGACAAGAGCCCCGAGGCTCTGGAGGCACAGAAGGAGGCCGCCGCCGGTCTGAATATTACCTTCTACGATCATTTCGACAAGTTCATTGAGCACGACATGGACGCGGTGGTGCTGGCCAACTACGCCAACGAGCACGCTCCCTTTGCCATTCGCTGTCTGAAGAAGGGTCTGCACGTGTTCTCCGAGGTGCTTCCCGTGCAGTGCATGAAGGAGGCTGTGGAGCTGGTGGAGGCTGTGGAGGAGAGCGGTCTGGTTTACGCTTACGGCGAGAACTACTGCTACATGCCCGCTCCCTACGAGATGAAGAAGCTCTACGAGAAGGGGGAGATCGGCGAGTTCGAGTACGGCGAGGGTGAGTACATCCACAACTGCGAGTCCATCTGGCCCTCCATTGCCTACGGCGAGTCTGACCACTGGCGCAACAACGGCTATGCCACCTTCTACTGCACCCACTCCCTGGGCCCCATCATTCACTCCACCGGTCTGCGCCCCGTGTCGGTCATCGGCTTTGAGGGTACCAAGAACGAGCGCCGTCTGCGCACCGGCTGCAAGAGCGGTCAGTTCGGTATTGAGATGGTGACGCTGGAGAACGGCGGTATTGTCAAGTCCATCCACGGCGATCTGTACAAGAATTCCATCTGGTACACCATGTACGGCTCCAAGGGTCGTATGGAGTGCGGCCGTGAGGACGCCATGGACGGTCACATCGCCAAGATCTACATCAACAAGGACGAGTACGACGGCGGCTATGAGACGGGCTCTCTGAACTCCTATTTCCCTCAGCACGCTCCCGAGGACGACGTGGAGGGCTTTGGCCACGGCGGCCCCGACTTCTTCTCCATGTACTACTTCGTGAAGAAGATCCTGGGCGACGAGACGGCCGACACCATCGACGTGTACGAGGCTCTGGATATGTTCCTGCCCGGTCTGTTCGCCTACCGCTCCGTGCTGGCGGGCGGTATTCCCATGGCCATCCCCAACCTCCGCAACAAGGAGGAGCGGGAGCTGTGGCGCAACGACACCACCTGCACCGACGCCAAGGTGGCGGGCGACATGCTCATTCCCACCTTCTCCAAGGGGACTCCCGAGATTCCTCAGGAGGTGTACGACCGTCAGGCACAGCTTTGGGCCGAGGAGTGCGCCAAGACCGAGGGCACCTATCGCACGGCCGCCCTGTCCCAGGGAAGCAAGCAGTAAACAGGTATAGACAGCCCTGATCTGAACCGAAAACAAGAAAGCC
>JAZOOM010000382.1:0-3212 GCA_045655025.1 Eubacteriales bacterium
AATAATGCTTTTTAAAAGTTTTTGGAGTTCTTAGAACCTTCGCAAACTTTGCCGTAGGCAAATTTGCCCCGAGCGTAAGCGAGGAGGTTTTCCAAAAAGGTTCTAAGCCGCCGGAGGCCGTGCCCCTTCGCACCGATAAACAGCAATTTGAAGCATCGACCAAATGGTTACGTTGATGGTTATTTGGGTATTGAATCGATGCAGGGGAGGGGCAAGCCTCCCCTACAATTTTTCACGGGCTGAGTTAACCGAAAAAGGCGGCTTTTTTCCTGCAGTGGAGGATGACGAAAACCAATTCCGCCGCGCAGGCTACGGCATAGTAGGGAAACCACACTGAAGGCGGTGTCATACCGGCCATGGGGATCATGCAGAAGGTGAGCACGGCCGAAATGATATTCGGAATATTCTCCCTTTTGCTTGTCCCGCAGGCGGCGCGGACGATGGAGCAGATGCCCTCTACCACGAAGGGGAGCACACTCACGACGGACAAGACGTAGCCGGTCGCGAAGCACGCGTGCTCGGGGGTGATGGCGGGGCTGCTGGGTTGAGGGCCGAGCGCGGGATTTTTGGCGACAACCTCGGACGCGATGAGGTATCCAAAGCAGACGAGACAGAGGATGATGGCGACGATGGCGGGAATCTTTCCTAAAATGCGTTTCATGTGAATCTCCTTTCGCGGATTATACGGAAGCCATGCCTTCCAGCAAGCGGGGAATGAACCAAGCCAGCAGAAGGACGATGGATATAATCAAAAGGACGCTGATCAGGATAGATACTGCGTTTTTGACCTTGGATTCTCCTCGACACATGGCGCTGATCCCGCAGGTGATGGACGTAATGCTCGTGAGGAGAATCTCCAAGGGAAAGGTGAAGAACAGAAGCATGGCAGGGGCGGCGACAAACACGTAAAACACGCCTCGGCCGGTGGGATGCTCCAAAAGAGTTGCCAACCCGCCGAAGACGGCCAGCAGGACGATGTGAGCTAACGGGATCAGGAGCAGGGAGGATGCGGTGCGGGTGAGGGTGAGTGGCTTTTTCATGGAAAATCTCTCCTTTATAGAATGTCTCTCACCTATATAAGACACCAAAAAATTCAAAACCTTACAGGTTTTTCAAAAAAACTTTTTTATTTTTTTGTAAACGTCACCGTTACCGCCCCCTCGGCCTCCAGCTCCACGGCAAAGCCCGTGGTCAGAAGGGTGGCGGCGGGGAGGGTGGTCTTCTCGTCGGTCTCCCGATTCCACAGCTCATAGGTGGCGGTGGGGTCAAGACCCTTGAGGCGGATGGCGCGGTGGGTCTCGGCGGCGTTTGCGGGACGGAACAACTGGATGAAGCCGCCGCCCGTCTTGGGGTCGTAGAACTCCCAACCTCTCCATGCCTTGTCACCACGGCTCCACGCGGTGAGGGGGTAGTAGTCGGCGGTGTAGTAGGGATTGATCTCCTGCCACAGATTCGCGTAGCGGCGGAGGCAGTCCCAATCGTAGCCCTCGGCGTAGACGTTGGCGCAGAGAGCCACCCAAGGGGCGTAGGTAGACTGCATCATGTAGGGGTTGACCTCACCGCACCGATCGGGCCCCACCAGGCACGCGCCAAAGTAGGGAAGCCAGCCGAAGAGGCTCTGGTGCATGGACTGCTTGTCGTCCTGACGGGAGTAGTCGTGGTCGGTCTTGTGGAGGGGCACCGAGCGGCGCATGCTGTCGATGTCGTTGCGGCCGCCGCCCGCGGCGCAATCGTCGATCATCATGTCGGGGTAGCGGGCGATGAGCTTGTCCCACAGACCCCAGTAGCCGCGGGCGTAGCGATTCTCCATCATGCCCACGCGGCCCTCCACGTTGATATCGGGGTGGGTGAAGATGACGGCGGGATTGACGCCGTAGTCCTGACGGTAGAGGCTGATCTTGCCCTTATCTAATATGGAAGAAAACCGCTGGGCGCACCAGTCCACGAAATCGGGGTTGCCCATGTCTACCAGTGGGGAGCCTAAGAGGTGGTACTTGTAGGGAATGCCCTCGGCGGGGGTCTCGGCCTCGGGGAGGCGCGCCATTTCGGGCTCGAACCAGAGCAGGGTCTTGACCCCGTTCTTCTCGCCATGCTCCGAGACCGCGGCGAATTCGGTGGGGAAGCGGTCGGTGTCCACCAGCCACGTGCCCGTCTCCATCCAGCTTTCCAGCTTGACTCCGGGGGTCTTCCAGTACCAGCCCGCGTCCATCCACCAGTAGTCGATGGGGATGTTATGCTCCAGATACTTGTTCATGGCGTCGATCTGGTTGTCCTCGGTGGCGTCCCGCATTTCGGCGTAGAGCCAAGAGGTACCGCCGGACATATGAGGCGGGAACAGACCTCCCTCCACACGGCGCATGATATGATCCATGAAGAAGTGCCGCCAGTGGTTGGTGGCGTTGTCGGGGTCGGACTCGTTGTGGTGGAGCAGGGTGATGGAGGGCATAACGGCCGACTCCCCGGGCCGGAGGATGGCATCAAAGCGCGCTTGACCCATATCGATGCGGGTGCATGGGATGGCGGTGCCGTCCTCCATCTCGGTGGTGTCGGGGGTGAAGTCGGCCTTCCACATGATGGGCCAGCCCATGGCGATGAACAGACCGCCCTTTTGATCCTTGATATGGAAGTAGGGAAAGTAGTTATAAGTGCCGCGACCCAGCTCGGGCTCCATGTGGATGGGCTTGGCATTCCGCCCGTACATGGGGAAGGCATAGGGGGCGTAACCGCCGTCATCATTCACGCCGCCGTCACCGTAGATGCCCGTGAGGACGGGGTCAGTGCCCATGTAGCCCATGGAAAAGGCCGACAGGTCGGACAGGCGGGGAGAGGGTTTTTCGGTACGATTCTCAAAGGTCACCCGCCAGCAGATGGCATCGTAGCCCTCGTAGGAGGTGATTTCCACCGTGACCGTCAAAGCATCGAGAAGGAGGCCCGTCATGCGGGTGAGGGGGCCGTTCGTCTCAGTGGAGAGCACGGTGAAGTCCTCGGAAAAACCGTGATAGCGCTTGCCGTCTACGGAGTAGGCCACGGGGATGCTGGTGGGGCGCTTGGTGAAGAGGAAGGTCATGGGGGACTCCTTTCGGAATGTAAAATGCGAAAATTACCATTTTTTGTAACTATTCAGCCGTGTTTTCAAATTTGGGTTTAGCGGTGAGTTTGGGTTGCCAATATCCCCGTAGGGAGCGACGCCCTCGTCGCTCCTAAACCTCAAA
>JAZOOM010000383.1:0-4117 GCA_045655025.1 Eubacteriales bacterium
CGAATATATGCTTGCTTTCGTGTTGCGGCGGCCGCCCCCGACACCGCCGGCCATCCCTCTTAGGTGAAGGGGGCTTCGCCCCCTTCACCCCCATCCTTGCCGCAACGGGAAAGCTGAACGCCTTACCCCGTTAAACAGCAATTTGAAGGATGCTGAATTGTTCCGATTTTGGTGCGGCTTTCGAAAATTTGGCAGAGAATTGACGGAATCTGCGTAGATCTACTTGACAAATAGTTCATATTGTGTTATAATTATGAATTGTTAGATAAACTAACGATTGAGGAGGGTGTTATGGATCACCGCTTAGAAGAATTGAATACCCTCTTCGTGGACACCTTTGATGCCATTTTGCAGGTGGAGGAGAAGAATCTCAAGCGTGTCGGTGACGGCAACTTGAGCATTTCGGAGTTCCACACCTTGGAGTGCATCGGCAAGGGGGAGGACTGCCGACGGGCTGTGGGCGAGATCGCCGAGGCTCTGGGGGTTACGGTGCCTACCGTGACGGTTTGCGTGGGCAAGCTGGTCAAGAAGGGCTACGTGACCAAGTCCCGCTCCGAAAAGGATGCCCGCATCACCATGGTGGAGCTGACCCGCGAGGGGCGGCGTATGAACCGCCTCCACCGCTTTTTCCACGAGCAGATGGTACTGGCCGTCAGCCATGAGTTTGACGACGAGGAGCTGGACTGCCTCCTGCGCTGTATCCGCAAGCTCAACACCTTCTTTGAAGACAAGCTTTGATCCCTTACCCGCCGCCGTGGCGGAAGCGATATGCCCCATTTCTATTTGATAAGGAGATTACCCCTATGAAAGACAAGCTGATCGAAATCCTGGCCGACTACAAGAACGTTCCCACCTCCGAAATCAAGACTGACGTCCCCTTCACCGAGCTGGGTCTGGACTCTCTGGACGTGGCCGAGCTGGTCATGCAGATCGAGGACGAGCTGGGCGTGACTCTGGAGATGTCTGTTCAGTACAACACCGTAGACAAGCTGGCCGCTTACATTGAGGAGCACGCCTGATCTCTCCTCGCGGATAGGATCATGATCGCCCTCGTTACCGAGACTCTGTGCTGCATGGATCCCTCGGATTGTGCCGCCTACGGAGTCCATCTCATCCCCTTGAGCTGTGCTTTGGGGGAGGAAACTCTGCTCGACCATCTTCTCCTCCGTGAGGAAAGCATCCCCGACGGGAAGGGATACTCCATCCCTCCCTCGGAGGCGCTGTATCGGGAGCGGTTCGAGACCCTTTTGCAAACCCATGACGGTGTGTTCTGCATCACCGCCTCCCGCAAGTTCAGCGAGTCCAACCGTCACGCCACGCTGGCCGCCGCCGCTTTTGACGGGCGTGTGGTGGTCATTGACAGCGGAACGGTGGCCGGGGGGCTTTTCCTGCTGGTTCTGCGCGCCCGCCACATGGTCACGATGGGATACCCCATGAGCCGCATGAAGGCCGAGCTGGAATCCTACAAGAACAATCTGCGGGTGTCCTTTACGACCCAGAGCATTCACGTTCTGGAGAATGCCAAGCGTTTGGCGTACCGTCCCCATGACCCTGCCGATCCGCTGCCCTGCCATCCCGTGTTCCGCATTGAGAACGGCGAGATCGGGGTGTATGAGTTATCTACGGGCAGCCGCCGCACCATGGAGGCTATGCTCAGCGTGTTCAACGAGCCCCGCGCCACCGCCAAAACGGCACCTTCCCGGGTGGTAGTTCACTACGCCAACCGCACCGCTTCCGTGGAATATCTGCTGGAACGGTTGGCTCAGCTGTATCCTTCGGCCACGTTGTACGAGCGCCCCATCACCCTGTCCATCCAGCTGAATCTGGGCTACGACATTGTGGGTGTGGTGGGAGATTGACCGCTCTGCCGTTTCAGCTTGATTGGTCAACGTGAGAACAGCTTTGCCCCTGCAATTTGAAATAAAAAACAGCCCGTGGGGGCTGTTTTTGTGTTTTTTTAGAGTTTGCTTTGACGAAACGGTTGGGGCGGCGAGGGAATAAATCGGGATCTGCGGTCAAAGCCGACTGAGCAGCTCCAACGTGTGATCGTCCATTTGTCCGTCATAGAACCGATCCAACACCTGATGGAAAACGGAGCCGTCCTCGCTGATGAGGGCGAACAGGGTCATGGAGGACTGCAGCTTTCTTGCGTCGATCTCCCCAAAGATCTCCTCAGGGTTCTGGGTATTCAACTGCAGCAATTCCTCACTGATCTCGATCAGGCGGGCAGACAGGATCGGATGAGAGAGGTACGCCCATGCCTCGTCCAGCCCTGTGATGCCGTAAATACGAGCCATGGCACTACGGCCCAGGCCACGCAGTTGGGGAAAGATAAACCACATCCAGTGGGAGGATTTTTTGCCAGCCTTGATCTCGGCAAGAGCCGTTGCGTAGAGAAAATCCTGGGGCTCTATGAATCTTTCTATGGAATGTGTATTCATTACTGATTAAATATAGAAGGAGATGAGAAAAACGGAGATCAACAAGTTCGAGGTCGCCACAGACAGCAGGGGTGTCCACGGGTTGTCCGTTTTTTGGTAAGACCAGCATGCCAGCAGATGAACCGGCAGGGACATCAGATAGCGAAAAACAGCCCAGATATCATCGTCGCGCCACAGAATGTCCACGATCGGAGGAATCAGGGTGATCACGGCTATACACAGGTAAGCCAGCCATGGCTTCTTGTAGCATATCGGCGCGAAACCGAGACAGTAGAACAAACCGCAGATGCTGATCGGCGAGAACAACGACAGGACAATGGTGCCGATGATGGGTTGAACCCCAATGGTGGCCAGGGGAGTATGGCTGACGGACATTTCCGTCACGGGAAGACATTCCAGCGCGTCAATGATGTTGAAGCCGCCAAGGTACAGCGCGCCCAACAGCGCAAGCTCCGCCACCGCGATCAGACCTACGGTGATCATGACGTGATTGAAATAGAAGCGGACGTCGGTGGTCACCATGAACCATTCTTCCTTCAGATAACTGCCGATCACCATCAGCAGAAGGAAGCCGTTGGCTACGTGGTAGACGATCTCCAGCCATATGCTGATCTCCGATTGATCCCAGATTCCGAGTCCAACGAAGGGCATGAACATGGGGAAAAGAACGAAAACCCAGATCCAGCAAGGGATAATGGCAAAAATGCGGATTTTTTCGGGTTTACTGCACATAGGGGGGAACAGTTTTTTCATTTGATTCTCTCCTTTCCGGGGGGAACGTATCCGGGATCCCGCCGCGGCTCGGCCATGGCGCGCCTCGTGCTCATCCTTGGAACGCGATTTACAAGATTAGAGGAGGATATACGTATTATAGCACGACGAGGGGGGATTTGTCAAGGTTACGCAAGGAAGTTGTATGAAGACATGGAAAAGCCTTACGGTATTTCAAGAGGCTATACTATATAAGACACCAAAAAAAGGCGAAACCTTACAGACTTTTGAAAAAAAGTTGATTTTTTTGAAAAAATTTCAATTTTCAATTTCGGGCTTGCCGAAGAGATCGCCCCGGGTATGCCTGGTAGTAAATCTTACGAATATTGCTGAAACAAAGAAAAAACCTTACTAATCCGTTCACAATCCGTTTGGAATTTCGAACGTTCGAATGAGTAAGGTTTGGTCGAAGTGGCGGGTCTCTGAACTCATCCTCGCTTCGCTCGGGGTCAAATCGCACCAACAAATCCGAAATGAGAAAGTAACTTGCGATTTGAAGCGATCTCTCACCCAACCCGTTCGACCAATACAAAAGGGGGCCCATATGGCTCCCTTTTGTATTGGTCGAAGTGGCGGGACTCTGAACTCCGCCGAGCAAGCTCGGCAACAAGCCGCGTGTAGAAATCGAAAACGGGAAAGTCACTTGCGGCTTGAAGCGATTTCTCATGACCAACCATTTTGACCATGAAAAAAGCAGGGCTTTCACCCTGCTTTTTTCATGGTCGAAGTGGCGGGACTCGAACTCGCGGCCTCCAGTACCCGAAACTGGCGCGCTACCACCTGCGCTACACCTCGTTTTCTGTGACATAGTCAACGACTATGGTATTATAGCACACTTTGCGTGGTTTGTCAAGGGCTTTTGGGGGTGAAAAGCGGTTATTTGATGGGTTTTATTCGATTTTTCA
>JAZOOM010000384.1:0-6702 GCA_045655025.1 Eubacteriales bacterium
CGGGGATCTCGTCCTTGGACAGGTCGATATCCACCACGTCGTAGCCGGCGTTGTGCACCAGCTCGCGGAGGGACTGGCAGTTCTCCAGAGCCTCGCCGTGGTTGGTGATGAAGCCCGCCACAGGGGACTCGGCCCGAGTCAGAGCCAGGAGCAGAGAGGCGATCTTCTGCTCACCGTTATATGCCCAGTGGTCGGAGGCGGAATTGTCGTTCTTCAGGAAGAAGTAATCGTAGGAGCAGACACGGAACTCCGTGCCAAACTCGAAGATGATCTGATGGGAATAAATGTTGGAGGAGGAGGTAGCCTTATACTTCTGCACCTGGGAGGGGTTCTTCTCGATGTTGAGGTATTCCACCTTCACAGCCTCGGGGAACTCCTTCTGGAGTGCCAGCACGCTGTACTGGATCATACGCAGCTTATCCGCCGCGTAGACCTTGTCCCGCTCCATGCAGAATTTGACGTTGATGGTGATGGGCTCCTCCCCGTTGGCCACACGGGTAGCGTTCATGTCCTCCACCATGGGAATGGCGTATTCGCGGATCACGTCCAGATACTCCTCAGTGGGGGTGTACATGCTGACACCCTCCCGGGAGGTGTACTTAGTCACGGTCTCGTCCACCTGCCACATGAAGCGGTCAGCCACAAAGGAGAACAGGACGTTGACAGCCAGCACCGCGGCAATGACGGCCGCCGTCAAAGCAGCGCCCAACACCCGCTTGGTCGTTCTGCGAGGCATATTCGATTCTTGATTCATGCGAATTTCCTCCTGACGAGTACTGCGACACCCCAGACCGTCACCAGAAGAACGGGAACGGCCACCAGGGCGATGGTGATGTTACGGGCTTGCGCCGTGGTCATAATGTGAATGGTAGAGTCCGAAATGGGCTGAGATTTGAGATCAACGGGGATCTCATCCTTGCCCATAGCCTCAAAGGCGGTGAGCAGGAAGGAGGAGTTGCCGTATCCGCCGCCCTGCAAGGTCGCCTCAATGGCAAACTCGGTGGAGGAGAACACCAGCACGGCACCGCCGCCCACGGAATCGGTGGTCAGGGTGGCCATGTTGTAGCCCTCGGCGGTACGGTCTACGGGACGGCCCGCGGCCCAAGCCTCCGCGCCGGCGTAGGAGCGGAGCAGGGGGATCAGGGTACGGGTACCGCTGACGTAGTCGCCGTTGGTTTTGGCGAAGCTCTCGGGAACACGGATGACGGTGGCGTTGGCGGCACGGAGCACACCCTCCACGTCCGCCATCATGGCGGCGGCACTGCCCTCGGCGGGGATCTGACCCAGCAGGGTGTAGCCGTCGGTGGTGATGGCGTGGGCCGTATCACGGATGGCAAAGCATTCCTCCACACCCTCGGCACCGGTCTGATGGGCAAAGGTCACGCCCCAGCCCTCCAGGTAGCCCTCGATGTTAGGGAAGCCGCCGGCGGAGAAGGTGTCGGCGGAGATCAGGTACATGAACTTGCCGCCGTTCTTCAGGTAGGCGTCCAGCTTGTCGATCTCGGAAACGCCCGAAACGCCGTCCACGTCGGTGAAGTCACGGCCGGGATTGCAGGAGACCAGCATGCCGCAGTCCTCGGGAATATCAAAGGACAGGGCGTCCAGATAGTTGATCATGTAGCCCGCGTCGGTGAGGGCGTACATGAGGGCGTAGTCCTCGGTGGACTCGCCGTGATTCAGAGTCAGGTAAGCCACGGGAGCGTCGGGGGAGACCACGGCCTTCATGGCCACGGCGAAACGCTTCTCGCCGTTGTAAGCGGAGGGATTCTCGGTGTCCCCCACGGGGAACACGAAGAAGTCACGCAGGGTGCAGACACGGGAGGCATCCCCGGAGGCCACCACCACGGAGGTGGAAGCGGTCACGCCGTAGGAGCGGGCGATCTTGGGGTTCTCCCATACGTTGAGAAATTCAATTTTGACGGTATTAGGATACCGCGCGGCCAGCTCCTCGGCGGTACCCAGCACGTAGCTTTGGGTCACGTCGGCGCGGATGTTCTCCTCCTCGTCGCAGAAGATGATGCGGATATCCTCTTTGGCGTCGGGGATGACGAATTCATCCAAGTAGTCGTAGCAGGTGTCGGTGACGGGGTAGAGCAGGGTAGGGTTCATGTTGATGTACCAGCCGTAGCGCAAAGCCAACGTAGTGACCGACGCGTTGAGCAGGATGATGACCGCCACAATCAGCACCGTCAGAGCCACCGTCACGCTGCCGTGTCGGAGGGCCTTTTTGGAGGCTGTAGTTGCCATATTTCGATGATCTTAGCCTTCGCTGTGCGAAGACTTCCTTTCTTGCGGAATTGGGCTTCCGTCGGACGAGCCGAGCGGAACGGATTCGAAGGACGTGTTCCTCGGGGGATGGATCAGCTCCATCTCCGCTTTTCGTACACACGAACCGTCAGGAACACGAAGACAAAGCAGATGGAGGCGTAGTACAGAATGGCGGCAAAGTCAAAGAGACCGTTCTGGAAATTGCCGAAGCGGGAGTAGACCGAGATCCAGGACAGAACGGCGCGGATCCAGTACACGTCGATGAGACTGCTGACCAGGCCGATGCCCAGCATGAGGAAGATCACGGCGATGGTGACCACGGCGGCGGCCAGCTGATTCTCGGTCAGAGCGGAGATGAAGATGCCCAGCGCGATAAACGCGGCACCCAGCAGGAGCAGGCCCACCAGATTGCCCACCAGCTCACCGGTCACAGGGCCGATGTGGTAGAACTCGTAGGACTGATTCCCCCGCTCAGCGGCGGCGGTGGAGTAGATCGGAATAAAGTTGATGCAGGAGACCAACAGAGATCCGCCGAAGACGGTCAGCGCGGCCAGAAACTTGCCCATGACCATGCCCGTAATGGTGACGGGAGCGGTCAGAAGAAGCTGCTCGGTGCGCAGCTTTCTCTCCTCGGCAAACAGGCGCATGGTCAGGAGGGGAATGAGAATGCCCATGGCGAACATCATGATGGTGAAGTAGGTGGAGGTGTCGTAGCTGGAGGACAGGATGGTGGTGTAGCAGCAGATCAGCGCGGCCAGACCCAGAAACGCACCCGTATAGATGTACCCGATGGGGTTAATAAAGAAGGATCTAAGTTCCTTTTTGTAAATGGCAAACATAGTAGTTTCCTTTTTGATTTTGAATTTCCTGAATGCAAAATGCAAAATGCAAAATGCAAATTGGATGAAAAAACTGTTTCGGGCTTATTCCTCGTCGTCTCCGTCGGAATCCAGCGCGGAGTTCTCCTCCCGCTTGCGGTCGGCATCCGCCACCAGATCGGCGGCCACCTGAGACTCCAGCGCGGTTCTGGGCTTGGCCTTGGTACGGCGGGTGTAGCGGGTAGGCGTATCGTCCTCCTCGGACTTGTTGACAACGGTGATGAAAATGTCCTCCAGCGACAGACCCAGCGCCTCCAGACCGATGAGCGCCCAGCCGCGGTCGGCCAGAGTGAAGAACAGCTTCTTGCGGATGTCCACACCGGGGGCGGCCTCGATCATATAGGTGGTCGCGTCGCCGTCACGCTCTGCCAGCGCCTCGCAGTAGGCAATGCCCTGGAAGTTACGCAGAACGCTCATGACCTGCTCCTGAGGGCCGCAGATCTTGGCGTTGAAGCGGCGGGTGTTCTCAATGACACGGGTGATGTTTTCCGTCTTCTCGTCGGCCACGATGCGTCCCTTGTTGATGATGACGATGCGGTCGCAGACGGCCTGCACCTCCTGCAGGATGTGGGTGGACAGGATGACGGTGTGATCCTTGCCCAGAGAACGGATGAGGTTGCGGATCTCGATGATCTGCTTGGGGTCGAGACCCACGGTGGGCTCGTCGAAAATGATGACCTTGGGAGAGCCGATGAGAGCACCGGCGATGCCCACGCGCTGGCGGTAGCCCTTGGACAGGTTCTTGATGACACGCTTACGCACGTCGCCGATGCGCACCACCTCGCAGACCTCACCCAGATGGGCCTCGCGGTTGAGCTTACAGCCCTTCAGCTCGTAGTTGAAGTTCAGGTATTCGTCCACGGTCATGTCCAGGTACAGGGGAGGCTGCTCAGGCAGATAGCCGATCTGCTTTTTGGCATTCAGAGGGTCGCCCAGCACGTCAATGCCCGCCACGCTGACCCGTCCCGAGGTGGAGGAGAGGTAGCCCGTGAGGATATTCATGGTGGTGGATTTACCCGCGCCGTTGGGGCCGAGGAAGCCGACGATCTCGCCCTGTCCGATCTCCAGGCTGATGTCGTCCACGGCGCAGTTGGAGCCGTAGTTTTTGACCAGATGTTCGATCTTAATCATGGATGCTTCATCCTTTCTTGCGGCTCACCCGTAAGGGAGGCCGATATTGTTTTTCACTTGCGGACACCCGCGGATATGGGTATCCATAATAATACATCTTACAGTATATCATATCATTGTAACGAATTTATGAATTCACAAAGTACACAAGGGAAATTTATTGTTTTTTTCGGATTTTTGCAGGAGAAGCAGGGGGCAAATTTGGGCTTGGCGGTGGGTTTGGGTTGGCACGAACACCCGTAGGGAGCGGCGCCCTCGTTCCTCCGCGGGAGGGGCAAGCCCCTCCCCTACCGCACGATGAGTTTTTAGAGGTACCCTGCAATTTGAATTCTCCTCCAAAATCCCCGTTCGAAAGATCCAAGCAAGATGTAACATGCTGTGTTGCAAACCGGGCGCGCTGTCGCAGGATCCTTGCTTGACTTTTGCACAAGGCTGTGGTATAATTTGTATCGAAAATTATGTCCGAATACGAGGAGACTATCATGAGTTTTGGTAAAAATGTAGGATATTATAGGAAAAAGATGAAAATGACCCAGGATGAATTGGCAGAGCGTCTGTACGTTTCCCGCCAAACCATCTCCCGCTGGGAGACCGATACGATTTTACCCGACGTAGAAACGGTGATCCGGCTCTGCGAGCTGTTTGAATGCAACATGGACACTCTCGTACGCGGTGATGCAGAGATACAGAGCGAAGCATCCGACTCATCCCCCGCAAAAGAAAATACGCAACCCCCAACACCTCCCAAAAGCCCTGCGGACCGATGGTTGCTGGGAGAGCGGATCAATGAAGCCGTCAGTTCTACCGTCATGCTCATAGCCTTAATCGTGTTCCTGCTCTGCGGGATCCTGTGGGGATTGTGGCACCCCGCATGGATTGCCTTTGTTGTCGGTGCGCTGCTCTGCGGAATCAGCGGCATCATCATTCATGCCATTTTTCAACAGTGAGCTTTGGGATTAAATAAGCCGGCCATCACGGCGCAACAAACGAGCAGCCCTCGTTCCGAAATGGAACGAGGGCTATTAACTACATATTTATGATATCAAGTTTACGGTAAATTACTCCCTGTACAGGTAATTGAATCGCCCGATAGGCGCCGTATCACCGTTGGCATAGAAGTCCATAACGGTAGCCTCCTGCATATTGTCGCTCCACTTGAACTCGAAGTCCAGCTTGCCCTCCATGCCGACGAGAGCGCGGGGGATGGCGATGGTCAGGGTGTCGCCCGAGGTACGAAGCTCGGCCACGCCGATCTTCTCCCAGGTGAAGCTTCCCTCCTCCAGAGTGCGGACGTACTTCTCCACGGTGGCCTGATTCTTCTTGCCACTCCGGTTGATGACGAAGTCGTAGCCCTCCCAGCCCGTGGCCTTGGAGCGGTCGGTGTCGAGGAACAATGTCATCCAGCCGTCGCCCTCGCGGGGAGTGATGGCATCGGCGCACTTGACGCGGAAGTAGAGGTACTCCTCGTCGCGGGAGACTCTGGCCTCCACGATGTCGTTGCGACCCGAGGTGTTGACGTAGTGGGTGTCACCGAAGCCGTCCCAGTCGCGGTGGATGGTGGTGCCCTTGGGGTTGCGGTAGACGGGGGTCACGGCGTTCCATGCCTTGGCACCCGACTTCAGATCCACGATGCCTGCGGGAGAGGTCGCCTGACGGGGCTTAGCGCCCTTGAAGCGGCGGATGTTGTGGGCGAGCTGGAGGTAGTAGGTGTCCAGATAGCCGTCCTTGTCCATCTCAATGTCGCGGCTGTGCTCGCGGTCGTACTGATCCACCATGGCCAGCTGGGTGGAATCGTCATCCGACAGCCACGGCTCATGCCACATGCCCATGATCCACTCGTTCCAGCCCGTGACGAAGACGATATCGGGATCGAGGTCGAGGGCGCGCTCCCACTGCTCCTGTACGTTGTAGCCGTACTTGTAGGAGTCCTCGGTGAGCAGATCGTGACCGTGCTGACCCGTGTAGCTGCGGCCAAAGGTTTTTACGTCGTTGAAGTGGGTGCAGATGCGATCCTTGTTGGCGTTCTGTCCTACGCCCACGGTGACCATCTCACAGCTGCCATCCTCGCGGGTGACGTACTTGTGCTGGGGGTAGACCTCCAGCCAGCCCCACTGTTGATTGTTCCAAGGCCCACAGCCGTAGCCGGGCTGACCGGGACGGAAGGTAAAGAACTCACGGATCTCGTTCAGGATGCGGGTATCGGCCTCGCAGGTGCCCTCGGCGGGGAGGGCGTCGGGGTAGCCCATGACCATGGGCTTGCCGTCCAGCATATACCAAAGATCCGAGTACAGACCGGGCTTGTAGATGTTCTGGTACAGGGAGCGGAGCATACGCTCGGTGGTCTCCTGAGGGCCGAAGTTGAGCATGAAGGCCACCTTGGGCACCTTGATGCCGTCGGCCTTGGCCTCTCTGAGACCCTTGAACA
>JAZOOM010000385.1:0-8559 GCA_045655025.1 Eubacteriales bacterium
CAATCTGATAATATTTCAAGCCTGCGGGAAAATCCTTGTTGAACTTGGGATGGCGGTTGGTACGGATAGAGGTTTCGATGATCTCGCGGTCCAAGTGAGTACCTACCAGACGAACCTCATGACCGTTCTCTCTTGCGGGGAATGCCAATGCAGAGCCCATCATGCCGGCTCCGATAATCGTTACGATTGCCATTTCTTTTACTTCCTTTTCTTTAATTATTGGGGATCTTCAAATCAGGCACATTATACCCTATTTCTCCCGTTCTGTCAATATATTTGATCGAGATTGATCATTTTTTGCAAACCCGATCATATATTCTGCCATTTCTGAACGAAAACAGGGGGCAATTCCGTTTTTCTTGCAAAAAAGTGCAGGGAAAGCATTTTTGCCTTCCCTGCACTTTTTGTGGGACTCAACGAATCACCACGTTCACTTTTTTTCCGCAATTTGCGGCAGCCGCCTTGATAACGGTGCGGATCGCCTTTGCGATCTTACCGTGTCTGCCAATAACCATACCCATATCGTCGGGAGCGACGGTCAGGGTCAGGGTGATGGTGTCGTCATCCTCCTCGCGGGTGACCTTCACTTCATCGGGGGTGTCCACGATGGCGGCAGCGATGTCGTGTAAAATGTCCTGCAACTCTGCCATGTTATTCACCGCAAAAGATTAGTCAATGATGCCGTTCTTCTTGAACAGAGCCTTGACGGTGTCGGTGGGCTGAGCACCCTTGAACATCCAATCCTTAGCCTTCTCAGCGTCGATCTTAACCTCGGCGGGGTTGGTCATGGGGTTGTAGTAGCCGACCTGGTCGATGAAACGACCGTCGCGGGGGTAGCGGCTGTCAGCAACGACGATACGGTAGGTGGGAGCCTTCTTGGCACCGGTTCTGGTGAGTCTGATCTTAACCATGGTTTGTTTCCTCCAAAAATAATTGTTTTTGTTTTTTTTGATTGACTTGATTTATATGACTTCGTTCCTCAGAACGGAAGTTTAAATTTTCCGAAGCCGCCCCGACCCTTCTTGCCGCCTGCGCGACCCATGTCGGAGAACTGCTTCATGAGCTTTTTGATCTGCTCAAACTGCTTGAGCAGGCGGTTGACCTCCTCAACCGAGGTGCCGCTACCGGCGGCAATGCGCTTCTTGCGGGAAGCGTTGAGCAGCTGCTCGGGACGCTCGCGCTCGGCCTTGGTCATGGACAGGATGATGGCCTGCTGGCGCGCCAGAGCCTTTTCATCCACCTGAGCGTCCTTGAGGGCGCCGGGCTTCATACCGGGGATCATGCCTGCCAGCTGTTCCAGATTGCCCATGCTCTTGATCTGGTCGAACTGAGCCAGGTAA
This sequence comes from Eubacteriales bacterium, assembly GCA_045655025.1. GTDB lineage: Bacteria > Bacillota > Clostridia > Oscillospirales > CAG-272 > CAMEON01. The sequence goes on from JAZOOM010000385.1 coordinate 1,341, forward strand.
TCGTCCAGGGTGAAGGTGGACTGGCGGATCTTTTGCTCCAGCTCGGCGGCCTTCTTCTCGTCGAACTGCTGCTGAGCCTTATCAATAAGGGTCAGCACGTCGCCCATGCCGAGGATTCGGCTGGCCATACGGTCGGGATGGAAGGGCTCGATGGCGTCCAGCTTCTCGCCCACACCGATGAACTTGATGGGCTTGCCCGTCACGAAACGGATGGAGAGCGCGGCACCGCCACGGGTATCGCCGTCCAGCTTGGTGAGGATCACGCCGGTGATATCCAGCATATTGTTGAAGGTCTCCGCCACGTTGACGGACTCCTGACCGATCATGGAGTCTACCGTGAGCAGGATCTCGGTGGGGTGCACCTGCTCCTTGATGTTGACCAGCTCGCCCATAAGCTCCTCGTCGATCTGCAATCGTCCCGCAGTATCGATGAAGACCATGTCGTAGCCCTTTTGCTCGGCCAGCTTGATGCCTTCCTTGGCAATCTTGACGGGGCTTTCCTTGTCACCCATCTGGAAGACGGGGATCTCCAGCTGGGCACCCAGCACCTCCAGCTGCTTGATCGCGGCGGGACGGTACACGTCACAGGCCACCAGCAGAGGACGCTTGCCCTGCTTCTTATACATACCGGCCAGCTTGCCCGCGTGGGTAGTCTTACCGGCACCCTGCAGACCCACCATCATAATGATCGTGGGAGGCTTGGAGCTGATCTCCAGCTTGGCTTGAGAGCCGCCCATGAGGCGGGTGAGCTCCTCGTTGACGATCTTGACGATCTGCTGTCCCGGGAGCAGGGACTCCATGACCTCGGCACCAACGGCACGCTCGGTCACGATCTTGATGAACTCCTTGACGACCTTGAAGTTTACGTCAGCCTCCAACAGGGCGAGCTTGATCTCACGCATGCCGGCCTTGACGTCAGCCTCGGTCAGAGTTCCCTTGTTGCGAAATTTCTTGAATGCTTGATCCAGCTTTTCGCTCAGGCTTTGAAACATAGGTTTTCCTCCTTTCGGTGGGAAGGTGGAGGGGGTGAATATACGAATAAAAGGAAGATGTCAATCCAGGGAGACGATGCGGCGGATGGCCTCCAGCTCCTCTGTGAGGGCAGGGGGAAGACTGTCTCCCGCGGTGCGGCAAAGAGTCAGGGCAATCTCGGCGCGTGCCTCGGCCTCGGTGAAACGGCGGCGGAGTCCCAGCTTTTCCTCATAGAAGAAAAGCTCCTGCTCCGTCTTCTTGATGCTGTCCCGCACAGCCTGACGGGTAATGCCCATCTGCTCGGCGATCTCAGCCAAAGACAGATCGTCGTTGTAGTAGAGATCCATAATGTCCCGACGGCGCTCGGGGAGGATATCGCCGTAGAAATCCAGCAGGTAGCCGATCTCCAGATTCTTTTCAAACATAGAAACCCTCCTGCCGTGACGGGTGTAAAGCAATTTGCTTTACAGATTATACCACAAGCAGGAGAGTTTGTCAAGGGGTTTTCTAAAGTTTTTTCGGGAAATTATATGGAAATCAAGTGTGTTTTTTGTGCAATGTGAAGAATCTCGGGATTTCGCGGTCACTTACAGCGGCGGCGGCCATCACGGCGTGAGAGGAGAACTGCCAACAGTAGGGCAAGGCTCACAAAAAAGGCAGCGGGCAGGGCAGAAACGCAGCCCGTTTGGGTCGCTTTGGTATCGTCTTGGGCGGTGTTTTCGGGGGAAACTGTTTCCGAAGTATCCGTGACGGTCTCCTCTGCGGGCGTGTCTACGGTCGTTTCGGTGCTCTCCTCTGTATCGGCGGGAATATCCCCCTCATACAAGCGAATCTCGCGGAGGTAGCACATTTTACGGGTAGGGTGTTGGATGGACAGCCACAGCTCGCCGCTGTAGTCGCAGTCGGTGAGATCCAGCGTAACCATCTGAATCTCGCTCAATGGGAGATCGGCGGGAGGCAAAATGATCTCAGACACGGTATCGGATGCGGAGCGAAGGCAAATCTTCGCATCGGTGCTTCCGAAGAAGGCCTCCACGGCGGAGTAGTAGAAGCGGACGGCGGTGTAGCGGGAGAGATCAAGGTGGCCGAGGTACAGCTCCGAGCCGGCGGTGGAGCGGAAGGCGTAGTCCTCAGTTTTGAGAGTCTGAGGGGAACGGACGACGCCGTGCCGGTCGGCAAAGGAAGACATATTGATGGTGAGTGTCCCCGTTGCGGGGTTGTAGCCGTCCTTGCCGTCTCCCACGAAGACGGTGTACTCGGCAATATCGGTGACACTCCCGTCGGTGCCACGGGCAGAGAGGCGGAGGGTATGCTGACCCAGTTTCCAGCCACTGACATCCAAGGAAAATGTAAAGTCAGCGGTGCGCTTCCCCCCCAGATCCACGGCGGTCTCATAGACCGTGGTATAGTCGTAATCCAGCACGTAGAACAGCGTCTGCAGAGGAGAACGATGCTTGACCGTTCCCTTCAGCGTAGCGGGGTCAGCGGTTCCCTGCCCCACGCGGGAGGAGGTAAAGAGCTCACGGTCATGACCCTTCCCGGCGACACCCTCCAGCTCCACCGTGGTACTGCCCGTCCGCTCAATGAGGCAGAACCAGTCCACCGTCATGCGAGGGTGGGTGGTGAGAAAGTCGGTGGTTTTCCAGATGGGAGCTACGGTGGTTTGGCGGTCGGGGGAAGCGGCGCAGTCGTAGACCAGCATGGAGTCGGTGGCCTTGTCGTAGCCGCAAAGGGCGATGAAGTGCCCCTTGACGTGGGCAACGGCAGTACCGCCGGCGGACAGGTGATCAATGAGGCCTTGGTGCTTGGCTCCGGCATCCTTGCCCGTCATGGTGACCTCGAAGCCGTATTTCTTCTCATAATCGTCCAGCTGATGGTACAGTACCCAACGGGCGGTGCCGCCACCCACCGAGCCGTAATAGGCATCGATACTGCGGGCGTAAGCGGCCAGACCCACGGGGTCGATAAAGTTGCCCGTAAGGAAATGCACCGCGTTCACCAGAGAGAGAATACCGCACCCGCCGGGTGCCAGCTGCTCCAGGTGACCCCAGCGGGGATCGCCCTGCTGGTAGCAGACGGGGAGTGTGGCTTCGGTATCGGCATCCGCCGAGACCGTCATAAGGCTCCATGGCAGAAGGCAGAGGGTCAGAAGCAGGGCAGCCGCGCGGCGGATATATGTATGGAAGGCTTTTGACATAACGGTATCCTTTCATAGGTGGAGTGCATTCTCCTATATCATAGCACAAAAAGGGAAATTTGTCAAATGCTCCCGCCCGCAGTGTTCGGACGGCTATGGTGAGCCATCGGATCGTGAAGCTCATATATTTTAATCAAAATTGATTTTCTTAATTTTAAAATTAATTTTTTTAATAAACCCCATTGACAAAATTAATTTCGTGTGTTATAATGCAACCACAAACCGCCCACAAAATTCCAAAACGGAGGTATGCGTATGTACCGCGCTCCCCATAAATGCTGTATCTGCGGCGAAAAACTGACCATATCCCGCCTTTCCTGCGAGCATTGCGGGACGGCCATGGAGGGTCGCTTCACCGGCTGCCGCTTCTGCTCCCTCTCCCCCGAGGAGGAGCTGTTTCTTTTGACCTTCATCAAGAATCGCGGCAGCATCAAGGACGTGGAGCGGGAGCTGGGGATCTCTTACCCCACCGTCCGCGCCGCCCTGGACAATCTGATCGCTTCCCTGGGGCTTTCCGATGCCCCCGCTCCCGAAAAGGAGCCCACCCACGAGGACACCCTCGAATCCCGCCGCAAAGGAAGTCCCGACACGGCAAAGGCCCGCAAGGACATTCTGAAAATGCTCTCGGAGCATCGCATCACCGCCGACGAGGCGGCCAAGCGGCTCAAGGAGCTTTCGTAAATTAAGGAGGTATCTTCATGACATACGGTAAACGTTTTCGCGGCGCTTCCGTCCGCAAGTATCTGGCAAATCTGTTCCTCGGCCTTTGCGTCATCGCGGTCGGGGTGGGATATCTGGGAAATCATCTGGATATCCTTCCTTGGTCGGATTTCACGCTGTTCTTCCCCGGGTGGGGGTATCTGCTCCTCATTGTCACGTCGGTCTACTTCCTCATCCGTTCCCCCTTCTCCTGGTTCTGGCCCTGCTGTCTGCTGGCAGGAGGCCTGGGTCTGATCTCCAAGCTGGACATCTACCCCATGGATACCCTGGTCCCCATCGGTCTGGCGATATTGGTGATCCTCATCGGCGTCCGCATCATCCTCACTCCCCTGTTCAGACGCTTGAGACGGAACCGCATCCGCAGAAAGGTGCGGGAAAATCTGCACGATAACGGCATTGTCTTCGGAGATGCGGTGGAGTCAGGCAACGGGAACGACGGGTGCTATTCCGTCAGATTCGGAGAGCGTTCCATCAGCATGGACGAGCAGGACTTCACCTCGGCTACCCTGAACGTATCCTTCGGGGAGATGAAATTCGATCTGTCCGGAGCGCATATCCACGACTGCGCCGTCATTGACGCGAATTGCTCCTTTGGCGAGATGCATATCCGTGTTCCCGACTATGCCCGGGTGGAGATCACCAAGAGCGGGGCTTTCTCGGAGATATCCTGTAAACACCCCGTTCCCACGGACATCTACGCTCCCGTGGTGTATATCAATGCCACCTGCTCCTTTGGAGAGATCGTGGTGAAGTAAGGAGACACGCATGGAAACCAAGCTGGAAATACTGAAAATGCTGGAGGCGGGTGAGATCACCGCCCCCGAGGCCGAGGCCTTGCTGGAGGCGATGGAAGCCGAAAAGACCTCCGACGAGAATTCGTCCTCGGCTCTACAGGAATTGACCGCCCTGCGAGACGAATGTCGGGAGCTCCTGTCCGCCTGTGAGCGGGCTCGCGGGGAATGTGAAGCCATCAAGGCAGAATGCGAGTCCCTGCGGGGAGAATGCGAGGACTTCATGCAGGAGGCCGAGGACTACGCGTCCGATGCCGAGGACTACGCCGCCGAAGCGGAGGAGTATGCCGAAAATTGCCCCAACCAAGAATCCGCCATTGACTGGGATGCGCTGGACAGCGAGCTGGGCCAGGTGCAAGCCATGCTGGAAAGTCTGGGCATTCAAGGTGTGGATTTTTCCCGCATTCGCAAAACAGCCCGTGAGAGTGTCCGCCACGCGACGGGCTCATGGCAGAGACAGGGGCAGCCGTCTCCATCCGACATTCCCGTAAACAGCCACAGCCGACGGGGCGATCCCCTTCCCCACGGCTTTACAGTCCCCCCCGACGAACGAGCCGCCTGGTACGAGCGCCGCGCCGACGACCGCAAGCGGAGAGAGAGCGACCGCAAGCGCCGCGAGCAGGATCGTACCCGCCGTGACGGGGACCGCATGCGCCGCGAGGAGGATCGTCGTGCCGACGAGAGCTTCACTCGCCCTATGCGCGCCACGGGAGGCGGAATTTTACGCGACATTCACGCTACCATCGTGGACACCGTAAACGGAGACATCGTAGTTCCCACCTTCATCGGAGATCTGGAGGGAACCGTCAAGGGTGACGTGATCATCGGCTCCCGCGCCCGCGGACGGTTCGGCTACAACCACTGGCAGGGCAGTCTCCGCGGCTTGGTGGAGGGCGACGTATCCGCCACCCTGTTCGGAGATATGGACGGTCTGGTGCGGGGCGACTGGAACGGCAATCTGGACTGCGACATGCGGGGACAGATCGGCGGAGACATGCGCGGCGAGATCATGGGAGATCTGTACGGCGAGATCCTGGGCGATATGCAGGGCAACATCGACGGCGATCTTGCGGGTCATATAGCCGGAGACTACAACGGCTTTGTGGGCGGCAACCTCAGCGGCCACGTCAGCGGAGATTTCAACGGTATGCTGGACGGCCACCTATACGGCTCTCTGGACGGAGATTTCAACGCCACCATGCTGGGCGATCTCTGCGGCTACGTCAAGGGCAACGTGAACGGCACGGTAGACGGACACCTGCTGGGTCGCGTAGACGGAGACGTAAACGGCAACGTGCTGGGCGACATTGGCCCCGACGCTGAAATCAGCGGAAACGTCAACGGTCACGTGGACGGGGATATCAACGGCTACGTCCATGGCGACATCAACGGCAACGTCTCCGGCCGGATCAACGGCCGCGTGGACGGTCAAATTTTGGGCACGGTGGGCAAGTAATTCCCTTTTCTGCCGTCAAAAAAGCGGATCTCCCGATTTTGGGGGATCCGCTCTTTGTTTTTGCTATAATGAGAGATAGGTAGATTTGCAGACTTATGCCAGAGGCAGCCAACTCGCAAACCTCGTATTCTGCCAATCGTTTCCCGCCGACATGTAGTCGATCAGCTTCAGCTCGGTATCCCCTACGGTGACGTAGGCCGTAAGGAAGCCGCCCTTGTCGGAGGGGGTGACACGGTAGTCGGTGATCTCGGCATTTGGAATGGGGATAAGGGGATCAACACCGTCGCGCGCGTCACGGGCAAGGAGAACGGATCCGTAGGTAAAGGCCACAAAATTGTCACCCGCGCGGTTGGAGCCATGGGGGGCAGGGTGCTTGACCAGGGGAATGTCAAAGCAGATCAGCCACTCAAAGCCCTGCGCGACGTGAATGCCCAGATTCAAATAACTTCCCGAGTAGCCGCTGATACGGTTGTCGGGGACATGGAGATCCATGACGGTAAAATCCGAGGCAAAGGAGGGCACGCGGAGGGAGACCGTGAAAACGTCCCAATCCGACAACTCACCCTCAATGGACACCACCCGCAGGATCGCCTTGCCGAGCATGGGATAGTCGGATTCCATGGCCAGGGTGACCACGGCGTTCTTGAAGGGCACGCGGACGGTGCCGTTCTCGTACAGGTTCACCGCCACACCGTCGTGAATGCCCGCAAAGGCGAGGTAGGGTGCCATGCCCAGACCCGTGGGGCCGTTGGCGGTACAGCAGGACAGGTCAAAGCCCTTGATGTTGAAGGAATAATTGACCTTGGGGTTTCTCTCGCCGTTGAAGCGGGGGAAATACTCGAAGAAGTGACCGTCGGGCTTCAGAGCGCCGAAAATGGCGTTGTAGAGGCTCCGCTCCAGTTCGTCGGCGTACTTAACCTCCCCCGTGAGGCGGAGGAGCTGGTGGCACAGGCGCATCCAGTAGACGGTCACGCAAGTCTCCATCATGAGGTCGATATCGGGGTTAGTCTGCTCAAAGCGGGTACGGTTCCACTGCTCGCCCGTGCCGGGGCCGAGGTTGAAGGGGGCATCCGCGCCGCCCGA
>JAZOOM010000386.1:0-6647 GCA_045655025.1 Eubacteriales bacterium
GTTGGCGATTGCGCTCTTCAGGAGCTTGATGAGGTACTCGGAAGCACCGCGGCGGGTGTTCTTCAGAATAGCCATAGCGGCGTCGGCATCCTTGCCTCTGATCAGATCCAGAACGATCTGGACCTTGCGAGGAGAGATGCGGGCATGCTTCAGATGTGCTGCTGCTTGCATTTTCATATCCTCCTCTTAATTACTTGTTAGAAGTCTTGGAGCCGGCGTGACCCTTGAAAGTACGGGTCAGGGCGAACTCGCCCAGCTTATGACCGACCATTTCTTCGGTGATATACACCGGAACGTGCTTTCTACCGTCGTGGACGGCGATGGTGTGACCAACAAATTCCGGATATATCGTGGAGGCTCTGGACCAAGTCTTCAGAACCTTCTTTTCCTGCTTCTCATTCATGGCGCAAACCCGTGCGAACAGCTTTGCTTCCACGTAAGGAGCCTTCTTGCTACTTCTGCTCATTGATATATCCTCCTTTACTTAGCGTTTCTGCGCTTGACGATGAACTTGTCGGTGCGAGCCTTCTTGTTTCTCGTCTTATAACCCAGAGCGGGCTTACCCCAAGGGGTAACAGGGGCGGGATGACCGATGGGAGAACGTCCCTCACCACCACCGTGGGGGTGATCGCAGGGGTTCATGACGGAACCGCGAACAGTAGGACGAATGCCCTTGTGGCGGGTCTTACCGGCCTTACCGACCTTAATGGTGTTGTGCTCGAAGTTGCCGACCTGACCGATGGTAGCCTTGCAGTCCAGACGGACGATGCGAACCTCACCGGAGGGCAGACGGATCTGAGCAACGCCGCCGTCCTTAGAGATGAGCTGAGCCATCACACCGGCGGAGCGAGCGAGCTGAGCACCCTTACCGGGGTAGAGCTCGATGTTGTGGATGAAAGTACCAACAGGAATGTTGGCCAGGGGCAGGGTGTTACCGACCTTGATGTCAGCGTCAGCAGCGGAGCGAACCACGTCGCCAACCTTCAGACCGTCGGGAGCGATGATGTAGCTCTTAACGCCGGCCTCGTTCTCCAGGAGAGCGATGAAAGCGGAACGGTTAGGATCGTACTCGATAGCGGTAACGGTGCAAGCGGAAGAATCCAGACGCTTGAAGTCGATGATTCTGTACTTGATCTTGTTGCCGCCGCCGCGGTGACGGACGGTGATGCGGCCGTAGCTGTTACGACCTGCGTGCTTCTTCTTGGTAACGACCAGGCTCTTCTCGGGGGTGTCCTTGGTGATGATCTGGCTGTAAGCCGGAACGGACATATTTCTTCTGGAAGGGGTCGTAGGCTTATACTTAATGGTAGGCATGTACTTCAACCTCCTTCATTAGTTCAGACCTTCGAAGAACTCGATGGCCTTAGAGTCGGCCTTCAGAGTTACGATTGCCTTCTTCCAAGCAGAGGTGTAACCAAAGTGGACACCCATGCGCTTGGGCTTTCTCTTCATGTTGATGACGTTCACGGAAGCAACCTTGGTGCCGGGGAACATGGTCTCAACAGCGGTTGCGATCTCGGGCTTGGTAGCGTTGGACTGAACCTTGAAGACGTACTTCTTGTGGTTCTCATCCATGAGCATATCCATGGAAGCCTCGGTGATCACGGGCTTGATGATGATATCTTCGATCATTTTCATTATGCGTATACCTCCTCGAGCTTCTTAACGGCTGCGGCGGTAATGACCATCTTGTCTGCCTTCAGGATCTCGTACACGTTGATGGTGGTAGCCAGAGTGGTCTCAACGCGCTCGATGTTGGCGCAGCTCTTGACGGTGTAGGGGTTAACAGCGTCCAGAACAACCAGGGCGCGGTTGTCAACACCCAGAGCCTTGAGCATGTTGACCATGGTCTTGGTCTTGTACTCATTGCAGACGATGTCGTCCACGATGATGAGCTTGCCCTCAGCCACCTTGGCAGAGAGAGCAGAGAACAGAGCGACACGCTTGGTCTTCTTGTTCATATCGGTGCGGTAGCTGCGGGGCTTGGGGCCGAGAGCGATACCACCGTGAGTCCACTGAGGAGAGCGGGTAGAACCCTGACGGGCGCGACCGGTTCCCTTCTGTCTCCAGGGCTTTCTGCCGCCACCGGAAACCTCGGTGCGGGTCAGAGTGGACTGAGTACCCTGTCTCTGGTTGAGCAGATATGCTCTGACAGCGGCGTGAAGAACTGCTGCGTTGATCTCAGCGCCGAACACGCTGTCCGCGAGCACCATGGTGCCGACTTCCTGACCGGCCATGTTAAAAACTTTTACATTAGGCATGGTTTATTCCTCCTTCCGCTTATGCTTTTACAGAGTTGCGAACGAACACGATACCGTTCTTAGCACCGGGAACGGCGCCCTTAACGGCGATCAGGTTGTTCTCGCTGTCGATCTTAACGACCTTGGGGTTCTGGACAGTGACCTGCTCGTTACCGTACTGACCGGCCATCTTCTTGTTCTTGAAGATACGAGAGGGGCTGGAGTTAGCACCCATAGAGCCGGGCTGGCGGTGCACAGGGCCCACACCGTGGGTCATGCGGAGCTTGTGGCAGTTCCAACGCTTGACAACGCCCGAGTAACCGTGTCCCTTAGTCATACCGGTGATGTCGACCTTCTCGCCAGCGGCGAAGGTATCGACGGTGATGACGTCACCGACATTGTACTTGGAGCAATCCTCATAGCGGAACTCCTTCAGATGCTTCTTGATCTGAAGATTCTTGGTCTCAAAATGACCTTTCTCAGCCTTGGTCATGTGCTTAGCCTTAGCATCCATGAAACCCAGCTGAATGGCGTCATAACCATCGTTCTCAGCGGTCTTCTTCTGCGCGACTACGCAGGGACCGCACTCAATGACGGTAACAGGGATTACGTTGCCCTTCTCGTCAAAGATCTGAGTCATACCGATTTTCTTACCGATAAGTCCCTTTTTCATTGTGTTTTTCCTCCTGTAAATTATTGGTTGGCAGGCAGTTTCCAGTCGAGATCCGACATCTGCGTGTCAACTTGACTTACAAAGTTACCGAGCTGAAGCTCATACAAGCCTCATCGGCTGTTCTCTTTGTCTGCCGCATGGGGTTGCGGCCGCGGCCCTCGCGGGAGCCGCACGGCAGTGGCTAAACCGCCGTAGGGTTATGTGCTCGTCGGGATTTCGCTGTTACTCCGATTACAGCTTAACCTCGATCTCAACACCGGCAGGGAGCTCGATGCTCATGAGCGCATCCACAGTCTTCTGGGAAGGCTTCATGATATCGATCAGACGCTTGTGAGTTCTGGTCTCGAACTGCTCGCGGCTGTCCTTGTTTACGTGGACAGAACGCAGAATGGTGACGATCTCACGCTCGGTGGGCAGCGGGATGGGGCCCGAAACCTCAGAACCGTTTGCCTTAGCGACAGCCACGATCTTCTCAGCAGCAGTGTCGATGAGGGTGTGATCGTAGCTCTTCAGACGAACTCTGATCTTTTCCTTGATTGCCATTGTTGTTTGCCTCCTTTTCGAATTTCGCGCGGGCTCTTATAATAAGGAAGAACCGATCCGCGCGATTTGGGAAACTGGGGCGTGATCCGATTCAACACCGTTCCGCGTGTTCCTTGTTTCTTCTGAGAAAAACGGCGAATCTCGCCGAAATCTTCGAAGCCCTCAAGGAGCACGGGACAGCATCGTTTCATGCTTTCGCCCGATTTTCGGACATGCTCCGTGAAAATTACCTCACAGGGTTCGGATCCACCCGTGAGCAACCTCTCACATCTACGCACATCATGCTCCACTATTATACACCAAAACCCCAAAAAAATCAAGAGTTTTTGAAAAATTCTTTTCCGCGTTCGATTATGAAATTCGCAGATTTTCATCTGTATTTTTTGTTTATTATGCACAACTCCCGTGCGCTCCAAAAAATCCCCTCCGCGATGCCCCTTATATATATAAATAAAATGATGAAAACTCTCGAAAAAATTTCCCGTTCGTTACATCCTGTTCATAATTGTGTAGTATAATGTAACCATGTATGCAAGCTGATCCGTTCGGCATTCAAAAACTAAAAAAGGCAGGCACTCCCATGGATCGTTCCCGCTTTACACCGCGCCTCTTTTTCCTGTCCGCCGCCCTCCTGTCCTTGCTGGGCGCGGTCATCCGTACCGCCGCTTACCTGACAGCCTTCGATACCCAAGTCGGTTATCTCGATGCGGGGATCTGGACTTCCCTGTCCCGCTGTCTGTACTTCATCACCCCGGTGATCCTCATCGCCATAGCCACAGCCATCCCCAAGGATACTCTTTCCACCGCCCCATGCCACACCTATCGCATGGCAGCCGCGATCCCTATGGCTGTGATTCTGATCGCCTTCACCGTAGCCGTCTTCATTGTTTGCCCCCCTGCTCAGGGCAGCACCCTCACGTTCGCCGCCCTGTTGGGTATCCCCGCCGCCCTCTACTACGGCTTCTCCTCCGTCAAGAGCACCCGCTCCTCCGACCTCGTGAGCATCCTGGGCTTTCTCCCCATCATCTGGTGCATAGCCGCCGTAGCGGATCTGTACTTCGACGTTTTCGTCACCATGAACAGCCCCATCAAGACCTCCCTCCAAGTGGGTTTTCTCGGCTTCATGGCCACCAACCTGGGTGAGCTTCGATTCCGCATAGGACGTTCCCTGCCCCGCGCAGCGTTGGTCTTCTTCGGTCTGGGCAGCTTTACCTGCCTCACCGCCGCAGTCCCCCTTCTGGTGGCCACGGGTGCCCGCGTTCTGGATCACCCCCTCCACCTGATGTACGCCGCCGTTCTTTTAGTGGCAGGTCTCTACAGCTTGTACCTGCTCTTCCTGCATACCAATCTTCCCCTCCCCGCCGAGGATACCGAGGATCAGGCTTCTGTCCCCGAATCAACCGATCAAGGAGGAACAGACTAATGCGCGTATCCGCCAACATTCGCATCCAATGGCTACACGAGGAGCTGGTTCGGAACACGTACCCCAACGCCGCCCGCTTGGCCGAGCGGTTCCACATCTCCCGCCGCCAAGCCCAACGGGATATTGACTTTCTCAAAAAGCAGTTGGGCGCTCCGTTGGAGTACGACGGTCGAGTCATGGGCTACCATTACACCAAGGCCTTCTCACTCCCCGTATCCGTCAAGAACGAAAACGACATGGGTCTGTCCCGCATGCCCATCAATCCCTTCGGGCGAGACGTTACAGACGATTCCGCCGAGGCGGACAGTCTCATCATCCAAGGGCAGATCCCCTACACCGCCACCTTGGGCATCAGCGATAAGCTGACGGTGCTGGAGATGCGCTCCTACATCATTTCCGAGGAAGCCCGCGGAGAGTTCCTCTGCGAGTTCCACAACATCGACCGCTTCCTCTGCGCGATCCTGACCGCGCGGTCGGGCATCCGCATCATCGAGCCCACCTGGCTCCGCGAAAAGCTTCTCCACATGGCACGCAAGGCCATCGACAACAATCAAGACTGAAAAATAATCTCTGCGAGGTAATATAATAATGAAGGAATTCCACATCAACACAGAAATCTTCTTCGGCGAGAAGGCCCTTGATCGTCTGAGCCAGCTTCCCTTTGATCGGGTGCTGATCATCACCGACCCCTTCGTGGTCTCCAGCGGCATGATCACCCTGCTCACCGCCCGTCTGGACAAAGCCCACATTGACTACGATCTGTTCACCGACGTGGTACCCGATCCCCCCGTGGAGAAGGTCATCTCCGGCGTGGCCACGGTCATGCAGACCAAGCCTCCCTGCATCATCTGCGTGGGCGGCGGTTCTGCCATCGATACTGCCAAGGCCGTGAAAAAATTCGCCAAGCAGTTCGACGACAAGTACGACCCTCGTCTCATTGCCATCCCCACCACCTCGGGCACGGGTAGTGAGGTCACCCGCTTCGCCGTCATTACCAACCCCGCCGCCGGACGCAAGTACCCTCTGGTGGATGACGATCTGCTCCCCGATGAGGCGATTCTGGACGAGGTTCTGGTCAAGTCTGTTCCCGCCGCCGTCACCGCCGATACGGGCATGGACGTCATGACCCACGCCATCGAGGCCTACGTCTCCACCGAGAACAACGAGTTCTCGGGAGCTTTGGCCGAGAAGGCCGTCGAGATCGCCGGCCAGTTCCTCATTCGCTCCTATGCCAGCTGCGATGATACCCACGCCCGCCGCAAGATGCACATCGCCTCCTGTCTGGCAGGCCTTGCCTTCAATTCCGCTTCCCTGGGTCTGAACCACGGTATGGCTCACCAGCTGGGTGCTCGCTTCCACATCCCCCACGGCCGCGCCAATGCCATTCTTCTGCCCTACATCATCGAGTACAACAGCGGCATCACTCTGGCCGGCCGCTCCCGCAAGGAGTACCCCTCCTGCGTCCGCAAGTACTGCAACCTCGCCCGCATCCTCGGCGTGAGCAACATGAACGAGGTCACCACCATCCGCGCGCTGATCTCCTACCTCCACTTCATGAACGCCGAGATGGGTATCCCCTCCAAGGTCTCCGAGGCCTGCCCCAAGCTCACCGAGGCGGAGTACATGGCCGCTATCAACGATATGGCCTCCGCCGCCCTCGTGGACGGCTGCACCGCCACCAACCCCCGTACCCCCTTCAAGGATGAGGTTATCGAGATCTATAAGAAGATCTGGTAAGACACGAAAACGCCCTGTCTCATGGAGACAG
>JAZOOM010000387.1:0-2373 GCA_045655025.1 Eubacteriales bacterium
CCCGTGGAGACCCGCCCCTTTGACTCCGCCAGCGGCATGCTGGACGCCTACTTCGAGACCCGCGACAAGGAATCCCGCATCCGCCAGCGCGCCGCCGACGTTCTGCGCCTGCTCACCAACGCCGAGAGCCGCATCAAGAAGAAGCTGGACATCCAACGGAGCGAGCTTGCGGACTGCGAGAAAGCGGATATTTACAAGAAGTACGGCGACATGATCACCGCCAACCTCTGGCAGCTTACCCGCGGCATGAAGCAGGCCGAGATCATCGACTACGAGGTGTGGGACGAGGAGAAAGAGGAATACGGCACCGTGGTCATCGACCTCGACGAGCGTCTGACCCCCTCGGCCAACGCCCAGAAATACTACAAGAAGTACGCCAAAGCCCGCAATGCCAAGGTGGAGCTGGCCCGACAGATCGAGCTGGGAGAAGCCGAGCTGGCCTACATCTACACAGTCTTCGATGCTCTCACCCGCGCCGAGACCGCAAACGATCTGGCCGAGATCCGCGACGAGCTGTACCGCTCGGGCTACGCCTCCCGCATGAAGGGATACATTTCCCCCAGAAAACAGCCTGCGCCCACCGTGGCGAAATTCCGCACCACCAACGGTTATCTTGTGCTGTGCGGCAAGAACAATCTCCAAAACGAGCATATCACCCACAAGCTGGCCGACCGCAACGACTACTGGTTCCATGCCAAGGGAGTCCCCGGCTCCCACGTGGTCATGGTCACGAACGGCGAGGAGCCCGACGCACAGGACTTCACCGATGCCGCCTCCATCGCCGCCCACTACTCCAAGGCCGCCGGCGGTGCGCAGATCGCCGTGGATTACCTGCTGGTCAGACACGTCCGCAAGGTGCCGGGAGCCAAGCCGGGATTCGTGACGTATCATACGAATTGGACGGCTTATGTGACGCCCGAGGCGGAGAGAATTGCCGCCATGAGAATTAAATAATACCGTGGCAGGGGCGAACACAGTTCGCCCCTGCCCATAATAAACGAAGACCTCGGCAGGTTTATCTCGCCGAGGTTTTTTCATCTTTTCTTCTCTACTTATTGACAAAAATCCTTCATTATGCTATAATCATCTCAACCAATCTGCACAAATCCCCTCAAAAAGGAGACCATACCATGCTCATCGCCAACACCCCCATCGACTCCTACAAGATCATCCTCCCCGCGCACGCCTTAGAAGGCGAGCGTGACGTAGCCTGCGTGCTGTCCGAGGCGGTCGCCAAGGCCACGGGCGTGACCCTGCCCATCGAGACCGACGACACCCCCGCTACCGACTTTGAAATCATCATCGGCCAAACCAACCGCGATACCGACAAGGTCACCGCCGCCCGTTCCGAGATTCAGAACGACGGCTACGCCATTCTGGTGGACGGCACCCGCCTCTACATCACGGGCAACCTCCCCCGCGGCGGTGTCTACGGCGCCTACACCTTCATGGAGGACTACCTCGGCGCCCGCTTTCTCTCCGACACCTACTGGATCGTCCACGACGGGGAAGTGAAGGATATCCCCGCCGACCTGTACCGCGTGGATTCCCCCTACTTCTTCTCCCGCGATACCTACTGGTACCACATCCTCCACCCCCGCCGTCCCACTAAACTGAATATCCGCAACGCGGTGAAGTCCAACCACTGGGATATGCCCGATCTGGGGGGCGGTGTGACCTACGCGGGTCGTTTCGTCCACAGCATCTGGGATCTGGCGGAAATGGAGCATGAGATCGGCCGCCAGCCCTGCCTGACCGACGAAACGGTGTATGAGACCGTCCGAAAGAACGTCCGCAAGGTGCTGGAGGAGTGCCCCAATGCCACCATCGTCTCGGTATCTCAGGTGGATTCCTACCCCGACCAGTTGGGCTGTCAGTGCGAGAAGTGTAAGGCCATCGACGACGCCGAAGGCACGCCCATGGGCTCTCTCTTGACCTTCGTCAACCGCATCGCCGACGATATCAAGGACGATTACCCCCACGTTTACGTGGACACTCTGGCCTACCGATACACCCGTAAGGCACCCAAGACCATTGTCCCCCGCGACAACGTCATCATCCGTCTCTGCTCCATTGAGTGCTGCTTCTGCCACCCGCTGGACGATCCCAACTGTCCCCACAACGTGGAATTCAAGAAGGATATCGAGGAGTGGGCGACCATCTGTAACAACCTTTACATCTGGGACTACACCACCGACTTCCTCTGCTATCTGGGGCCGTTCCCCAATTTTGCGGTGCTTCAGAAGAACGTCAAGTTCTTCAAGGATCACCACGTCATCGGCATGTTCGAGCAGGGTAATTACCAGTCCCTGTCGGGCGAGTTCGGTGAGCTGCGCGGCTACCTGCTGGCCAAGCTTTTGTGGAATCCCGACA
>JAZOOM010000388.1:0-2129 GCA_045655025.1 Eubacteriales bacterium
AAAAAAACCGCAAAAAAGGTTATCTGACAAAAGAAATATTCAATTTATTGGTTGCGGAGCGACGAGGGCGTCGCTCCCTACATTGGGTTGTCAAATATTAAACGGTCGTGTCAAAACCCACCGACAAACCCAAATTTGAAAACAAAAAGGAGTTACTATGAAAAAACTCAAAAGCCTCCGCATCAACATGATCCTCTGGTACGGCATTTCCGGACTTTGGGCGGTCACTCTGATCCTTCGTCTGATTGAGGCCGAGAAAAACTATGCTCTTCTGGCGATCACCGCATTCACCCTGCTGGCTTCCCTGGCCTGCGCCATCCTCAACCACCGCAACTATCTGAAGGCCAAAAACGAGCCCGACGAGGAAGCTCCCCTTCCTACCGAT
Organism: Eubacteriales bacterium; assembly: GCA_045655025.1. Classification (GTDB taxonomy): domain Bacteria; phylum Bacillota; class Clostridia; order Oscillospirales; family CAG-272; genus CAMEON01. The sequence goes on from JAZOOM010000388.1 coordinate 386, forward strand.
TCCGAAAACTGACCATCTCTCAAACGTATTGCAATTTTACATCGCAGGAGGCACACCATGAAACAGTATCTTCTCCCCGAATCCGGGCGCTTCTACAAGGCCAACATGCACACCCACACCACCTGCTCCGACGGCTGCAAGACTCCCGAGGAGATCAAGGAGATCTACAAGGCTCACGGCTACTCCGTAGTGGCCTATACCGATCACGACGTCATGATCGACCACTCGGATCTCAACGACGAGGACTTTCTGGCCATCACCTCCCATGAGGTGGAGACCAACGGCCCCTCCATGGGCGGCTCCTTTACCGCCACCCCCTGCTACCATCTGAATTTCTACGCCCCCGTTCCAAATTGCACCGATTACGTCTGTCCCAATCCGAACTATGCATGGGGCAACGCCCGCGCCATCGCGGAGACACAGCCCCACTATCAGGGCAGTTATACCCGCGTGTATTCCGTGGAGGGGCAGAACGAGATGATCGCAGAAGCCCGCGCCAAGGGCTATCTGGTGAGCTACAACCACCCCGACTGGTCGCTCCAATCCTATCCCGACTACATCGGCCTTGAGGGCATCACCGCCGTGGAGGTCTACAACACGGGCTGTGTGGTAGCCGGGTGGGTACTGGACGAGGGAGATCATGTCCTTGACCACTTCCTCAAGGCCGGCAAACGAGTCTACCCTGTGGCCACCGACGACAATCACGGCTCCCACGATATGTGCGGCGGCTGGGTGCGCTTCAAGGCGGAGTCTCTGACCTATGAGAATATCTTTAACGCCTATGCCAAGGGCGACTTCTACGCCTCCTGGGGCCCCGAGATGGAGTCCCTGTATCTGGAGGATGGGGTTCTGAAGATGGACTTCCCTGCTGAATCCAAGGTGGTCTGCGCCGAGGTGCATACCGCCGTTCGTTGCTGTGACGTACGCAGGGGCACCGACATGACCCACGCCGAATTCGATATGAACGGCTTTATCGGGGAAATCAAGCGCATCGGGTATCCTCTCGACCGCGCCTATTTCCGTGTGATCGTGACCGACGATCAGGGAAACCGCGCCCTGACACGTGGGTATTTTCTGGATGAATTGGAGTGAATCATGAGCAATAAAAAACATAAGGGCAACCACGGCAGCCGCGCCGAGCGTCATGCCGCCGCGAAAAAACAGCCCGTTCTGAACAATCCCGCCTCGGCCGACAAGCCCCGTCGGGTACACCTGCGAAATTGGCCCTACATTTGGGCCACGCTGGGCATCGTGATCGCCGTAGCAGCGCTCATCATCGGTTTCGAACTGTTGGGCTTCTGGGACAACGCCATCGGATCGGTGGTGTCCGTGCTGGTAGGCGCATTCGGCTGTATGTGCCTCTACGATCTCGCCCTGCTCCTGACCGCCTGCATCACCTTCGGGGAGGGCATGGTCAACGCAGGCAAGGACGAAAACAGCCAACAAATGGTCTTCCACGCCTCCTCCGTCACCCGTCTCGAGGTGCGGGACAAGGAGGACAAGCTCCTTCCCGACAATGCCCCCGTCTATAAGAACGCCCAACTGGTCTTCGTCATGGAGAGCGGGCGTGTCAACCGCCGCAAGGTCAGCCGTCTGACACAAAAGCAATACGGCAAGGTTAAGGCCGCGCTGGAGGCGGAAAAGAAATTTAAGGACGTACTGTAAAGGAAATTGCAGTTTAACGGGGGGCGGCAGGGCGCTGCCCTGCACCCGCCAAGAACCTTTTGCAAAAGGTTCTTGGATC
>JAZOOM010000389.1:0-8601 GCA_045655025.1 Eubacteriales bacterium
GACAGTTGCCGAATAAATGTCAAACGGATGGGGCGGTTGCTTCCCTGCCCTAAGGCACTCCACGAACATACGCACCGTCAAGTAGTCACCACCTCCGTGACCTGATTTTTTGATCAACTCCTCGTCTTTATCATTCCAAGCGGGGGTGTAGAATTGACGGCTTTCTTCTCCCTCAGGAGTTTCCCATTCGTTGTATCTAAGCATGACTTGATCGTCCATACCACGAAGATTTTCCATCTGTCCTTTGGTTCCGCAAATACGATAAGAATTATGATGGGCACCAAAAATGGAGCAGGCTGTTACACGGAATACCGAGCCATCATCATTCAAAGTGGTGATATTGGCTGCCCAATCTGCACAATGATTTGCTGTAGGAACATCCGCGGTAATCGGCTCAAACATAGCAAATGCACTTACTTTTTTGGGTGTTGCTCCCGTCATGTGCATCACAGGGCCAAGAGAGTGGGTTATATAGTAAGTTCTGGGCAAGAAATGACGCCAATGCTTGGGATAAAACATATAATTTTGGGTAAAGTTTGTGTCCCAAAGGCTGACAGGATGATTATACTCACCCTCGGCATAAAGAATTTTACCGAGATTTCCGCTGTCTACTACTCGTTTCATCTCTCGGTTCATGAGCATCTGAGGATAATTCTCCGCCAACATATAGATACTGCTACTTTTCTCAAAAGCACGTACCAGCGCCACGCCTTCACCCATGGTACCATTGCTACCGCATTCACAGAAAACATGAATATTTCGCTCAAAGCATTTGATGGCATAGGGGGCGTGCTGATAGAAATTGTTGGCCAGAATCACCGCATCCATGGGATGTTCGATAAAATCATCGAAGCTCTCGTAGGCTGCGACGTTTTTATCCAAGCGCTTCATGGCTGCCTCTCTGCGCCCCTTATGGTTGTCGCAGATCGCTACGATCTCCGCATTCAGCAGCATAAAGCATTCTGCTATATACATACCTCTACCGACGCCGAATACGCCGATCCTGAATTTTTTCATAAGTTCTCCTTTCACTCAAAAGCAAGCATTATCACAAATACAAAAAAATCAAACGGAAACAGAAGCACTCATTTGTGCACTCTTCCAATCCTTGGCTCTATTATAACACATCTTCTTGAATTTCCAATATACAAATTCCATAAAAACATATAAAAAAGTTGTTTTCTCTTGATTTTTTGATTTTTATGTGTTATACTGAACACACAGACAAAAATCAGCGAGGAAAAAATGAAAAACAAAAACATTTGCAAATTCCCACAAGCCACCCAGTCACACGATCTCTCGGTTCATTGCTTTGTGTTGGAAACAAACAGAGCAACCATGTACACACCCAACATCCTCTCTCACCATCGCATGATTCTCGTTGAGCATGGCGAGGGAGAATTCTTCTTCAACGACCAACCTTTCACGTTTAGTGCAGGCACGCTCATCTTTGGCTTTGAAGGCGAAACATTTGTTTTGAAAAAAGGCGAAAACGTCAGTTATCTCTATATTGATTTTCATGGTGTACGTGCAAGCCACCTTTGCCGTCGCGTTGGCATCTCCCCTCGCACTCGTCAAAAGAATAATTTTAACAGCATCATCCCATTCTGCAAAGATTGCCTCCTGAGTACGCAACCCGAAAACATTGATATGATAGCCGAAAGCGTTTTATTGTATGTATTTTCACGTATTTCTGCATCTTCTCCGCCCCAAAACGACATTATACAAAGAATTATAGAGATTACCGAAGATAATTTCCGTAATCCTGAGCTTACCATTTCGTTTGTTGCCGCCAAAATCGGCTACAATCCCAAATATCTCTCACATTACTTTAAGAAACAAATGAATATCAATTACAGCGAATATCTCCGCTCGGTTCGCTTCAAATACGCCATCGCTCTCTTTGAACTTGGCATCAGTTCTGTTAAAAATGTGGCGTTTCTGTCCGGCTTTTCGGATCCTTTATATTTTTCTAACGCTTTCAAGAAAGCCATTGGCGTTTCCCCAAAAGAATTCATTGCAAATCTTTCGTTTGATGACGAATAATTACCGTTCCCCTTCAAGTCCTCTTATTTAATCCGCACCAATAATGACATTGTGGTTTACCACTCCTTTTTTGTATTGATACGGGTTTGGGGCAACGCAGAACCTCTGCAAGATGCTCGTAAAGCGGTCATTTCCGCTCGGTCGGCGCATCTTGCGCCCCGCGAAGCGGGGATTTCATGTCCTCTTGCCCGCACCAAAAGCAGAGAAGGAGTCGCAAAACGACTCCTTCTCTGCTTTTAACACGAATAAGGGTAACGCAAAATTTTTGCAAGATACTCCGCAGAGCCCTCCCTACAGGCCCCGGGATCTTACTTCAGCAGCCAAAGCTTCATAAGCTCAGCCCAGCTCTTCTTTTTGATCACAAACCAGATCAGAGAGAAGATACCGACACTTGCGATCACCGCAGAGCCGGTTACGATGCCCGAAATGGCACCGCCGCTGAGGGGCTCCTTCTCCAAGGGCTCTCCGCAGATCTCGCAGGCGTTGCCCTTGGCGTTTTTACGGTGCAGGCTCTCGGCTCTGGTCTGCTTACCGCAGACGTTGCAAATGGCGTCGCACTCGTGATCGTAGGTATGCTCCAGCATGGTTCCCTGCTCCGCTCCGCAGGTGCAACGCTCGGCGTGAGCGCAGCTTGCCTCGCCGTAGCTGTGGGGCTCGTTGCCCTCCACCGCGCCACAGCAAGCATTGATCTTCACGTGAAGCTCGGGGTTCTCGGCATCCTTGATGTAGTCGTATGCCTCGCTTGCGTGTACGGCGGAATCGCGGTCGCCGTATGCGCTGTTGCAGGCGTCACAGACAGCACCGCTTTGGCAGTTGGCCCCGCCGCCTGCGTGATGCTCCTTATCCACGTACTCCCCACAGCAAGCTCGGAAGATATTGTGCAGCGAGGGGTTGTCGGGGTGAAGCTCATAGCGGCAGGCATCGGTGGCGTGGTCATGGGGAGACTTCTCGCCGTACGCGCCCTTGCACTTCTCGCACACCGCGAAATCGACACAGGTCGCGCTGCCTCCCTCGTGAGAGTAGGCTGTGCTTTGTCCACAGCAATCGAATACCTCGTTGTGCTTCTCTCGGTCGGTGGAGTCGGGACGGTACACAGGCGCTTTCGCGTGATTCTGAGGATCCGGCTCGCCGTACTCGCCGCCGCAAAGTTCGCACTTTGCACGGGCGTTGCAGAAGGCCGTTCCGCCCTCGTGATGCTCGGCTTTGGTTGCACCGCAGCAGAGGTAGGTAGTCACGTGGCCGTCCTCGCCATCTGCTTTGTAGCTCCGCTCGTCAGTGGCGTGATTGTCGGGATCTGTGTCACCGTAGGGGATACCGCAGACCGAGCAGGTGGCGCGAGTGGTGCAGGTCGCGGGGGAGCCGAGGGTATGCTCCAGCTCTGCCTTCACACCGCCACAGCAGACGTACACCACAATGTGACCGCTGTCGGGACCGGTGGGATTGGGTATCAGTCTGGTGGCCGTGGAAAGATGTCTGCCCTTCGAGAGCTCGCCGTAGGGGATACCGCACTCGTCGCAGATGGCTTTGGCACAGCAGGTGGCCTTGCCGCCTCTGTGTCCGTCGGTGGCGCGAAGCTCCTCACAGCCGTACACGTTACAGGTAGCGTCGCAGGCGCCGTCGAACACGTGAAGCAGGTTCTTGTCGGCTTCGTAGGAATGGGTGACTCTGTAGAAATGGCTTACGTCGTTCCCGTTCTCGTCCACCACCTGAATGGCTTTGACGTAGACACGGCCGTATTCGATATTCATATCGAAATAGACCTTTTCGATGGTATGACCGAGAAGCACCACCTTCCCTGCCATCATCTCAACCTTGGTGGGATCGTAGGCGAGGGCGGGATCGGTCAGGTTGTAGTCATGGGGCTTGAGATCCATGAAGATCTCTCTCTGGACAAAGACGTAGGCGGATTGAATATCCTCGGACTGCGCATCGTCGTCCATGGACACGTTCACCGTGTAGCGTCCCAACTCCGAGGGGATGCTCGGGAGGCTCTCGCCCCTTTCGTTTTGGTAGCTGACGTAGAAATCGAAGCTGTAATGAACGTCACCTACCGTCACCTCTGCGGTATACTTCCCCGCCGAGGCGAATTCGCCGTCCTCACCGAAGGAGCCGTAAATATCCGTAGGATCGGAACCATCTCCCTCATGAACGGCTATCTCACGGCCGTCTGCGTCCTTGACGGTCATTCTGTAGGAGAACTCGGTGTCGCCTCCGCCAATGATGCCGACTGCGGGACCGCAGACCACGATGGACGCGCCTTTGCTGCCGTTCTCGTCACGGTAGGCGGTCACGGGATAAGCGTAAGCGGGCGCCAGAATGTCCACGTAGACACCCTCGGGTGCGTCGCAGACGTAATTGTCGGCCTTGCTGATGCGGAAGGAAACGTAGTAGTCGTCGTAATCGTTGGGCCTGACCGGGAAGGTATCGCTGCCATAGTAGCTGCCATCATTCACGTGGAGCTCCACGACCATGCCTGTGCTTGCAAGGGTATCGCCGTTGATCAGCCCCTTGACGGTATAGGTAAACATATCGCCGGGGTTGAGCAGGTAGACAGTATTCCCATAACGCTCCTCGGTCTTGGCTCCGGCGGGGGGCGTCAGCTCCAAGGAGACCGCCTTTTTGTTGATGGTCACACCCACGTCCAGGGTGGCGCTCACAAGGCTTTCGTCCTTGCTGGTGGCGAGGACACGGAGAACGTAGTTGCCTGCGTTGACGGGCATACCGTCCAGGCGCTTTCCGAGGATGTAGGCCTCTTGCCATTCATCGTACTCACCCTCGTACCACTCGTAGGTGATGGTTGCGGGTTCGGAGAGAATGAAATGGGACTCCGAGGGGGTGGGGAGAGCATCTCCGTAGGTCACCTCGGTGGGATAGTTTTTGTTGCTGACCGACAGGTGGATGGTCGGCAGGATCAGCCCATCCACGGTATCTCTGTCCAGCTTCAGGGTAATATTCTTACCGTAGTCATGGGCGCTTGCGTCCACCTTGACCGCAAGGGTGTATCGGCCGGGCTGGGAGCCTTCGGCCGCCGAGTAGGTCACGCGGAACGCCTCGGGATCGAAATCCTCGTTATCCAGCGTCCAGACCGCCTCGAAGCTGCCGTTTCCGTCGTAGTACTTGTACACGTCGGCGGGGGATATCGTAATGACGATGGGCTCGATGACCAGAGCGCCCTTGTACAGAACCTCCTGGCCCTCAAAGATGCTTCGCCCCTCGACCAGCAGATCGTAGGTACCCACGTCCGTCACGGAGTCGGCAAAGTAGTAGAGCTGACCGTAGTAATCATAGCCCGACTGGAGATATTTCTCTCCGGTTTTGGGATCCACGAAGAATACCTCGTATTCCTTCAAGGCGGAAGGACTCGTCACCAGTCTGTGATTGTCCATCAGCTCTTCGGGACTGACGTAGCTGCCGTTATAGGTTCTGACCTGATTTGTCATGCCGATCAGATCCTCCAGGCGGGTGCTGATGATGGTCTTGGTCTCACCCACCGCCCGGTAGTCGCCGTTGACCGTCAGATAGGGGGTTGCATCCATCTTGGCGATCAGGGTTCCGTTGCCGTAGAAGTGGTATTCCAGTTCACAGGTGACGGTGATGACCTGACCGCAATCACCGCAACGGACGGGGATCTCGGCGCCGATGCCGTAGATGCCCGCGTCATTCCACACAGGGTCACCGCAGACCTCGGTGTAGTCGCCGTGGCTGAGCTGACCGATATTCTCGTTCATGTAGACGGTGGTCTTGCCGTCGCAGGAAACGACCTTATAGACCACGTTGTTCTGGGTATCGGGGGCGTACATGGGGACGGGATCTTGACCGACGGTCTGTCTCCAGCCTCGATCCACCTTGGAAAGGCGGTATGCCACCATACCCGAGGCGAAATCATCTGCGCTCACAGCGTGGACACCGTCGCCGGTTTCAGCGAGGCGGTAGCTTCCGCCGATCTCATTTGCGCCTGCCGTATCGGCCTTGGCCTTGCCGTCACCCGAAAAGTCCAGATGATTCCCTTCCCCATCGGTGACGTTGTAGAGCAGGACGGTGGTCAACTCGGCTGCACCTTCACAGCCGCCGATCACGCCGCCATGGATTCCGTCCGCGGAGGTCACCACGGTATCCTTGACGAATACCATGCTCACCTCACATTCGTTCCCCTTGGCGTAGCCAATCACGGCGCCCACGTGGGACGCGCCCGAAAAACGGCAATCCCCGATGAACAGATGCTCCACCACAGTATCCTCGGCCACTCCCAGAAGACCCACACCCTGCAGGGCGGGGTCATCCACGCGGATGCCCGTAATGGTATGGAAGTCTCCGTACAGATGCAGATTGACGGCGGGATTTTCGGGCGTACCCATGGGAATGAAGGTCTTGTCGGTGAAGTCCAGATCGGCCTTCAGATAGACCATTTTCAACTCGCCGCTACCGAAATAGCTCTCGCCTCTGTTGATCATGGCGGCGTAGGCGTTCCATTGACCCGTAGTCTGAATGGTCACCTCCACGCCCCAGTTGCCCAGATAGGCCACCGCGGGCATTTCAAAATGGTTGCCGTCGTTGTAGCAGAAGCCGTCTTTGTCGAAGCTGTGCAAACCCGCGATGGGGGGGACGTAGCCGCAAACGCAATAGTCGATGCAGCTTCCGGGGGTATCGTGGCCGCCGTAGCTGCAGGCTACGGGCTGAGTCATCTCACCGCAATCGGCGCACTGTACTCTGTGGGTCAGGGCTTGCTTGTCGGTGGCGTAGACGTCGCTCAGGTTGACGTGACGGCTCCTGTCATAATCGCCGTAGGTCTCGCCGCAGAGCAGGCAGGTGGCGAGGGTGGAGCAGTTGGCTCTGTGGGCATCGTCGGTGCTGTGCACGCACTCGATATCCACGAAATTGCTGACGTAGGAGGTAGCCTCGCTGTAATCGTCGTTGGTTCTCTCCCAGAACACGCGAAGGGTATCCCCCTCCTCGTAGCAAGAGGGCAGGGTGAAGGAGACACTGACCTTGTTGTCCTCGCCGTACTGGGCGTTGTCACCCTTACCGCTGTGCAGATCCCCCGCACTGCCGTAATATTTGACGTTGCCGTCCTCGTCCAGAAGCATATAGGAGATCCGGGGACGGTCAATATTCCCGATATAGCTCTCGGAGATGTAGTTCCACACGTTCAGATAGACCTTGCCGTCGCGGACGTCGTACAGCTCGGCGGCGAAGGGGAGGGTAGATTCGTTGAGATAGGCGGTATCCTTCATGGCGAGGCGGTACACGCCCTCCTCCAGCTCCACCGCAAAGGCGATATGCTCCTTGTCGATGTTGAAGCCGAGACGAACGCCGGATACGCTGTCGGCATTCAGAGCCCTCACGTTTCCGTTGGGATCCACCACGCCTACAAGGGAGCCCTGTATGTCGCTGACAGCCGTTCTCAGCCACCAGGACTCGTAGATACCCGACCCTGCGCCCTTGGCTCTCAGCTCGGGCGCGCCTCGGTAGGTGGCCACGTAGTCGTAGATCTCCCGCGCGGAAAGAAGGAACACCTTCTGGGAGTTCAGGATATTGTCAGCCCCCTCCCAGTATTCATAGCCCTGGTCAACACCGAACCCGAAAAGGCCGTTCATGTCGCCTTCCCCGTCCGACTTGCTCACGGGGCGGATGTACTGCAGCTCGTAGGACACGCTGAATTGCTCGTTGCGGTCAAAGAGACCCTCGTACGCATGGATATTCCACAGAATGGAGCTATTCAGGTACTGATTTTCATCCTCCGTGAAATCGGAGGTATCCGAGCTGTACATGGAAAAGCTATCGGAATCCACGATCGTCTCGGTCAGAAGGAAGATGGCGCCCTCGGCTCCCGTGTTGTCCAGATCCGCGTCCAGCACGCGGTTGAGTACGGGCACGTAGGTTTGGGTCGCAGGATCGTAGACCTCGCCAAAGTATATGTAGGCAGTGGGCGTATACCGTGTACCCTCGGAGGAGGGTACCATCATGGGGTCACGGATCACCGCTGACACATCCAGATATACTTGAGGCGTATTCGGCTCTCCCGCGGCGGCAGATGCGGTTATGGGCGTACGCCACAAAAGTCCTCCCATCAAGAGAAGCGCAACAACCGCAATGATTCCTGCCTTTATGTAAATGTTTTTCGTCATGGATTTCATATGATCCAACCTCCGCGTGAAAATTAACGCCTTTCGGCAATGGGGCAGGCTTCTGCTACCCGGGGGGTGATGGTTTTTATGATGGGAGAGTGGGGAGATACAAAGATACAAGATACGAGATATTCGAAACCCCGTACGGAGATACACGTTTTTGTTTTTGTATCTCCGTATCTCGTATCTCTCCTCTCAACCCGATTTAGTAGGTTGGCTGAATCATTCCATCGCTTTACTGTTCTTTCCGTTCCTCGACGGGTGTCTCGACAGGAACCTCGGCGGGTGTCTCGATGGGTGCCTCAATGGGTTCCTCAACGAGTGCCTCGGCGGGTGTTTCGATGGGCGCCTCAATGGGTTCCTCAACGAGTGCCTCGGCGGGTGTCTCGATGGGCGCCTCAATGGGTTCCTCAACGAGTGCCTCGTCGGG
>JAZOOM010000390.1:0-1732 GCA_045655025.1 Eubacteriales bacterium
TGCAATATGGCAACCAGCAAGTACAACAAGCGCAGATGGGCGATCCCGTCCAAGCGCGCCAAGGGCTACGCCGAGGAGCGTAAGGCCAAGGTACACATGCATGGCCCCAAGGAAGGGCGCGAGCTCACGGATTATGAAGCGGGTATCCGCTCCGGCTACCTTCAGGCACAGGGCGATCACGCCGGATTGTTTAAGTACAAGAAGGCTCTCTCTGAGGGCAAGTCCAAGAAGGAAGCCCGCGAGATCTCCCAGCGCAAGGGCGGCTGATCCCCGTTACAGGATCGCATCAGTAACCCAAATTCAATTCAATAACTGCAACAGGAGGTAAAGTAACATGAATGCAGAAAAGAACATTTTCGTGGAGCGCGAGGTATTTGAGAAGGACGGCAAGTCTTATTTCTCCTACTTCATCCGTGGTAACGTCAGAGGCAAGGACGTCCGCGTGGCCATCATTCCCCCCGACAAGGGCGGCTACACCGTTCTGGATATCGTCTTCGGAAGTGCCATGGCTGCCGAGCTGGTGGTTAAGCCCTTCGAGATCAAGGACGACGCTACCGGTAAGGTCATCTCCGGCAACAGCTATGCCGTGAAGTCCTACGATGAGTACGGCGTGGAGTATGAGTGCGCCATCAAGCCCTTCCGCGCATCCGACAAGGCTCTGCTCAATATGCTGCTGAAGTGATCGGCGGCATGATGCCCCAAATGGGCAAGTAAAAAACACAGTTTCTGCGGCTTGGATGCGGACAAGCCCACCCGAGCCGCAGTTTCATCTCATACAAGGAGGTCTTCTATATGGAAGCAACCAAAACCACTACCCCCAAGCCCGAGTCCGGCTTCAAGCGCACCGTCAAAAAGGCGGGCAAGAAGACCCGAGACTTTGTGGGCAACAAGTCCGCCAAGGTCAAGGCCTATCGCAAGCAGTATCAGAGCGACGCGAATTTCGCCTTTGACGTAGGCTTCAAGCGCGGCTGGGATGAGGCGTACTGCATTCCCAGACGAGCCGGCGCAAGAGCGGCCGCCGCCCGTGGCTTCAAAAAGGGCGTCACCAACCGCTACCGTTCCGATAAGTACGCCAACTACCGCAAATCCAAATAATCAAAATTCAAGGAGGAATTACCCTATGAAGAAGAATTTCAAGAAGTATCTGGCCATCCTGCTGGCCGTGGTGACGGTGCTGTCCACCTTCGCCCTCGCATCCTGCAACCCCAATGGCCTCGATAAGAATACCGACACCGAGCCTGCCAAGACCACCCCCTCCCTCTCCATCGAGACCAAGAACTCTCCCTTCATGTCCCTGTCTGCCAAGACCGTGACCCGCGCTACCACCAACGGTAACGTCCTGGAGCATATCCTGACCGCGACCGTTCTGCCCGAGTCCGCCGAGAATAAGGACGTGTACTGGACGGTCAACTGGGAGGACACCACCCGTACCGAGATCGTCAGCTCCTACGTGATGCTCACCACCAATGAGACCGGCGGCAACGTGGCTACTATTACCTGCGTGAAGCCCTTCACCGGGAATATCGTGATCACCGTTACCACCATGGAGGGCGGCTTCACCGCAAGCTGTATCTGCAAGTACGTGGGTCTTCCTTCCGAGATCGATGTGGATCTGAGCGATCTTTCCATGGTTACCGATACCGATTGGAACACTGATATCGCGGAGGTCGGTCAGACTACGACCTATCACGAGATCTCCCTGTCCAACGTCTTCGGTGCTCCCGGCGCTGAT
>JAZOOM010000391.1:0-3715 GCA_045655025.1 Eubacteriales bacterium
CCTCAGATTCAATACGTGTTGGCAGACTGCGGCTACACCTCCCCTCGGGAGATCATATCCAAGGTCATGCGGGACATGAAGCTCCCGCCCGCCCTGTTTTACCCCTGCGCCACCCTGGGGGCGCGGTTGTTCGGAGGCTTCAACCTCAACGAGGACTCCCCCATGGAGGCCATGGCGCGATGCAAGGTGCCCGTGGTCTTCGCCCACGGAGACACCGACGATTTCGTGCCCTACGACATGAGCGTGCGGCTTTGCGAGGTTTGTACAGGACGACACAAGAAGCTGGTGACCATCAAGAACGCAGGTCACGGCCTGGCCTTCCCCGTGGGACGGGACGAGTACGTGGAGGCGCTCCGTGAGTTCAAACGGGAGTGCGGGTTTGATTTTTGAACACGATTGACGGTGTTCTTCCCCTTTCGCAAAATCGGCAGAGACGCAACGTCTCTGCCGATTTTTTTGCAGGGCACCGCCGAAATTTCCATCGGTAGCCCAAGCAGTCCGGGAAAGCTCTTCCCAATTTAATGGATCTGTATGTCAATGGCAATACTCGGGCTGACCTCCCCCAATACCCCCGGGTGGCTGCGAGCGTAGTCCGAGAGCCGTTCCCTGACGTACGCATTTACGCTCTTGTTGATTTCATCCTCCACTCCTCGGCGGCCGGATTCCGTCGCGATCACCCAATCCGAGGTAATCTTGATCCGTACGGTCACCGTGATTTCGTCACCCATTATCCGCGCTGCAGCGGACATGTCGCTGACCTCCCATCCGGTTCCATAGCAGTGTGCGCCACGTCCTGCGGATATACAATTTGCAATTTCTCTAAGGTATCTTGCGTTACTCATTTCGTCATCACCTGTTCCAGGTTATTGTGGTAGTAATACTGATGGCTGAATCTCTGATATCGGAGGCAACATCGGATACGCACGGATAATCGTCCCTCACGGACCAAATCACGCAAGTACCCGCAATGCCAACCGCTAAGACACTGATGGAGACAACGAATCCTATGAGCAAAGCCACAACGGCAATGACATAGCTGAGCACAGGGAGCAAAAGTGAAACGAACACATCTCCCAGTCCCTCTTCCCATTCGCTTTCCTTACCAAGCTTGTAAAGGGGAGGCCTCAGGCACAGATACACAAGCGGCGTAAAGAGCCACGCATTCTTCAGAGCATCGCGGAAAACAAATCGAATGCCGGGTTGCATACCTTCAAAATTGCCCATATCTACCATTGTCAGAGAGACAACCGCGAATACGAGTCCACCCAACATACCAATGATATTGAACAGCCAGTAGCCTACACGATCGGTGTCCTCAAAAAGATCAATGCCGATGAACAGGAAGAAGCAGAAGGAGGCCGCTACAAACGCCATGACCGCAAAAACATTATGACCCGCGAAGGAAAGTCCCACTGCAGCCACCGCACCGTAGTAAACGAGATTGAACAAAAATCTTTCAAAGCCGTTTAATCTGCCTTTTATGAAAACACTGACAGCGAGCCAAACAACACCAAGCGCAAGAAATCCCCATACAACCGACGTTACAAGCATCAGCACGGAAATTGCGTAGCACACGACCGGCAAAATCAGGGTCACGATCAAATTCCCGGTCTCTTCAAATGTCTCGGCGGTAAATTTATATACCAGCGCGCGAATCAGGATAAACACCAGAGGGAAGAACACAACAGCGTGCTTCAGCGCGTCCGGGAACGAGCAAGACAGGGCACCGATCTCCTGCTCTGCATATCCGGTAAAAAAGGTCAAGGAGCAAAAAACAAGCGCGGCAAAGCCTAAAATAGTGCGGATGACATTGAACACCGCGCTATCGTCCAAGCACTCAAAGTTTATGTAGTTCAGGATACCTATGAGAGCCATCGCGCACCAATGCACGAGCATCCCCTGCCCGAACCACGATTCGTCAAAGGCGAAGCCCACACAGCCGGCGATAGCGAAGGCCAGATAATACAGTATACTGATCAGTGCTGTGATTTTCTTTGACATAATTTGAAATCTCCTTGAATTTTCTTGTTATTTTGAAGACACAACCATTTTTGCGAGAAGACCATCTCCATGCCTTCCCATACATCCGGATTCCGGCACGGGCAACCAATCAAAGTATATCACAAAATCTTTGATATTGCAAGGTATTTTTGGATATTGGGCACTTTTTTACCTTTTTACCGTCATCCGCCGTACCTCCGGCTCATGAAGCCGATAGATCTCCTCGGTAGCGAAGGCCAGCTTGGTGACCGCGTTGGCCTTGGAGGGGTAGCAGTAGAAGGAATCCGACTCGGTGGAGATATCCACGCAGTCGAAGGGCTTGATATGGGGGAAATCGTACTCCACATGGAGGCTGTTGGTTTGGAGGGGCTTGCGCTGGATGCGGAAGTCCTCGCCGCGGTAGTGGCCTGTGAGGACAAAGCCGTTCTCGGGGTCGTGGGTGAGCTTCCCTTCTCCCAACGGGATAAAACGGTAACAACGGGGCATGGAGTGGATATCCACGGTATCCTCAAAGGAGTACGTGCCGCTCAAGACCTCCTCGCGGACGCACTGCCGCTCCCACGCGAACCAGCCGGGAATATGGGTAAACTCGGTCTCCCCCTCGGTAGCGGTGAGGGTGCTGTCCTCGTTCATGCGCCAGACCTTGCCGCAGGCCTCGCAGGTAAGCTCCGCGCCCTTGGTGGACATACGGAATTCGGTCTGACAGCGGGGACAGCGGTAGAGGATCTTATGCAGTCCCTCGGCGCGCCACGGCTCGGTGATCTTAAAGCCCTCGGAAAGCTGGTATTCGTAATCGTTGTAGGTCAGAGCCTCCCGCACACGGGCGTTGATCTCCTCCACGGGGAGGGTGGCAGCCTCCTCGGCGGTGAGAGTCAGGGTCATGACCGATTTCAAGGGAACCTTGCGCTTCTTGTGGACGTTCCACACGGGGGAGTGGAGGTAGTTGCCGTGGTGCAGAACGGTGACCACGGGGACCTTGTTGGACTTGATCAGATACCCCACCGAATCGGGGATGTAGGAGGACACGCCGCAGGGAGAGTAGCGGGCCTCGGGGTACATGCAGAGGATATCCCCTCTTTTCAGCACCTTGCGGATGGAGCGGACGAGGTGGATATCGTTGGTGAATTTGCGGGTGCAGATGGCGCCGATCCACTCCATGAGCCACGGGCGCATGTAGTAGCCGTCGATGTTGACCACGTTGTTGACCTTTTTGGGGTAGGTCAGCCCCGAGACCAGCTCGAAGTCGATGAAGGACATATGGTTGGAGAGCAGGATATAGGGGGGCTTGATGCCCTCCATGTTGATCTTCTCCAGTTCATATTTCTTCCCCGTCAGCATGATCTGCGACAGGACTTGGATAAGCCACGTAAAAAACGCAGGCTGGCGGATGGGATACTTGGCGGTCTTATAATGCCGCTTGACGCGGTAATTGATCGGATCGTTCATGTCTATCTTCCGTTCACAATATGAATTTTTTATTATTATACACGATTCGACAGGAAATTGCAATAGATTTTGCAAAATCCATTGTGAATTTCAATTTGGGGGACAGGAAGCGTCATTGGGTGATAATCTTTCAAATTTGGGTTTGTCGATGAGGGGGCACGGCCTCCGGCGGCTTAGAACCTTTTTGAAAAAAGGTTCTAAGAACTCCAAAAACTTTCAAAAAGTATTGTAAAATAATCCTTTTTTGAAAGTTTTGGGGATTCTTAAG
>JAZOOM010000392.1:0-13174 GCA_045655025.1 Eubacteriales bacterium
GCCGCCGAGAAGGCTGCCCGTGAGGCCGCCGAGGCCAAGGCCGCCGCCGAGCGTGCCGCCGCCGAGGCTGAGCGTCTGGCCGCCGAGGCCGCTTCCCGCAAGGAGGCTGACCGTAAGGCGTTCGAGCGTGCCGCTCTGGAGAAGGCTGCCGCCGAGGCCCGCGAGAAGGCTCTGGCCAGAAAGGCCGCGGAGGCCGCCGCCAAGGAGAGCGCTCTCAAGGGTGAGCGTCCCGCCAAGCCTGCCCAGCCCGCCAAGACCAATGCTGCTCCCGCCAAGGAGAACAAGGATACCAAGGACACCCGTCCCGCTCAGCCCGCTCAGCAGCCCGCTCAGCGCGCCGAGAAGCCTCAGGGTCAGAGACCCGCGGAGCGTCCCGCCGGTGACCGTCCTCAGGGTCAGAGACCCGCGGGCGACCGTCCCGCTATGGGCGATCGCGCCCAGGGTCAGCGTCCCGCCGGTGACCGTCCCGCTATGGGTGATCGCGCTCAGGGTCAGAGACCCGCGGGTGACCGTCCCGCCATGGGCGACCGTCCTCAGGGTCAGCGACCCACCGGCGACCGTCCCATGGGCGACCGTCCTCAGTCTGACCGCAACCGTCCCATGGGCGACCGCAATGACCGCAACGATCGCAACGATCGCGGCGGCCGTGACAACCGTGACAACCGTGACAACCGCGGGGATCGCGGCGGCATGGATCGGGACAAGGGCGACTACGTCCAGTCCGCTCCCAAGGAGCATTTCCAGGTACAGGCCATTGTCCGCGGCCAGACCCCCAAGGGCGGTGTGGAGCAGTCCAAGCCCCGC
The DNA here is from genome assembly GCA_045655025.1 of Eubacteriales bacterium. Taxonomy (GTDB): domain Bacteria; phylum Bacillota; class Clostridia; order Oscillospirales; family CAG-272; genus CAMEON01. The sequence goes on from JAZOOM010000392.1 coordinate 805, forward strand.
GGCGCGACCCGCGTGGTAGACACCCGCACCACCGACTCCGTGGATCTGTCCAAGTACGACGAGAAGCTGGACACCTTCGTGTCCGAGCGTGTCCAGGAGTCCCACGGCAATCAGAAGCTCACCAAAAAGAACACCCAGCAGCAGGGGAATAAGCCCGGTCAGAAGCCTATGATGAAGGGCGGCAAGAGCCAGCACGGCAATATGCCGGGCAAGAAGCAGGCTCCCGTGAAGCAGACCCTCAAGGTGGAGATCCCCGACGAGATCGTGGTCAGTGATCTGGCCGCCCGTCTGAAGGTCACTGCCGGTGAGGTGGTGAAGCGTCTCATGATGATGGGCATGATGGTGACCGTGAACCAGACCGTGGACTTTGACACCGCCGCCATCGTGGCCGACGAGCTGGGCGCTGAGGTGGAGCGCGAAGTGGTGGTCACCATTGAGGAGAAGCTCTTCGACACCACTGAGGACACCGCCGATCAGCTCAAGCCCCGCGCTCCCGTCGTGTGCGTTATGGGTCACGTTGACCACGGTAAGACCTGCCTTCTGGATGCCATCCGCCACACCCGCGTCACCGCAGGCGAGGCAGGCGGTATCACCCAGCACATCGGTGCATACCGTGTGCAGATCAACGATCAGGACATTACCTTCCTGGATACCCCCGGGCATGAGGCCTTCACCGCCATGCGTGCCCGCGGCCCCCAGCCAACCGATATTGCCATTCTGGTGGTGGCCGCCGACGACGGCATCATGCCCCAGACCGTGGAAGCCATCAACCACGCCAAGGCCGCCGGTATTGATATCATCGTGGCCATCAACAAGATGGATAAGCCCACCGCCAACCCCGACAACGTCAAGCAGGAGCTGACCAAGTACGAGCTGGTTCCCGAGGAGTGGGGCGGCGACGTCATTTGCGTTCCCGTGTCCGCTCTGACCGGTATGGGTATCGACGACCTTCTGGAGAACGTTCTGCTGGTTGCCGAGGTCAAGGAGCTGAAGGCCAACCCCGACCGCCGCGCCAAGGGTATCGTCATCGAGGCCAAGCTGGACAAGGGCCGCGGCCCTGTGGCCACCGTGCTGGTGCAGAACGGTACGCTGCATAACGGCGATATCGTCATCGCCGGTACCTCCGTGGGTCGTGTCCGCGTGATGAGCGACCACAACGGCCGCTCCGTTAAGGTGGCAGGCCCCTCCGTTCCCGTTGAGATCACCGGTCTTGCCGACGTGCCGGATGCGGGTGACGAGTTCGAGGCCGTTATCGACGAGCGTATGGCTCGCGAGCTGGCCGAGCAGCGCAAGGCTCAGGCTAAGGAGGAGATCTTCAAGGCCAACGCAAGAGCTAACCTGAACGACCTCTTCAGCCAGATGTCCTCGGGTATGAAGGATCTGAACGTCATCGTCAAGGCCGACGTGGACGGTACCGTGGAGGCTGTGAAGGCATCCCTGCAGAAGCTGTCCAACGAGGAGGTTCGCGTTCGCGTGATCCACGCCGCTTGCGGCGGTATCACCGAGGGCGACGTGACCTTCGCCGCCGCCTCCAACGCCATCATCGTAGGCTTCAACGTCCGTCCCGACAAGCAGGCTATGGATTCCGCCGACAGACAGAACGTGGAGATCCGTACCTACCGCGTCATTTACGAGTGCATTGAGGAGATCCAGGCCGCTATGAAGGGTATGCTGGCTCCCAAGTTCCGTGAGAATATTCTCGGTCATGCCGAGGTGCGTCAGACCATCCACGTGCCCAACGTGGGTACCATCGCCGGTTCCTACATCACCGACGGTAAGATCATTCGTTCCGCTCAGATCCGTATCGTCCGCGACGGTATCGTGATCTTCGAGGATAAGATCTCCTCTCTCCGCCGTTTCAAGGACGACGTTAAGGAGGTTGCCGAGGGCTACGAGTGCGGTGTGGGCCTGGATCGCTTCAACGACATCAAGGTGGGCGACATTCTGGAGGCCTTCATCATGGAGGAGATTCCTCGCTGATCGCCACATCGGGCGTTCTCAAGAAATACCCATTGAAGGATTGACCGGGGGCTTTCACATAGGCCTCCGGGAGGATCCGAGACAATAACGAACAATACGGGAGAGGATATCTCCGACCCCGTGGGGGAGGGAATATGGAAACGGCTTCTGCTGAGATCATGCAGCTTCGCAAGTGGGTCAAGGATGCCCGCCGCATCGTGTTTTTCGGCGGCGCGGGTGTTTCCACCGAGTCGGGGATCCCCGATTTCCGCAGTGTGGACGGCCTGTACAGCCAAAAGTACGACTACCCTCCCGAGACCATTCTGTCCCGAGACTTTTTCTACCACCAACCCCATGAGTTCTACCGATTCTATCGGGAGAAGATGATCTTTGACCCCGCCGTGATCCGCCCCAATGCCGCCCACTACGCGCTGGCGAGGCTGGAGGCCGAGGGAAAGATGGAGGGGACGGGGGTGGTGACCCAAAACATCGACGGTCTGCATACGGCGGCAGGCTCTCAGCGGGTGTTCGAGCTGCACGGCTCCATTCACCGCAACTACTGCCTGACCTGCGGGGCGTTCTACCCTCTGTCCGCCATTGCCGAGTACCACGATCCTTTAGAGCTTCCTCATTGCGATTGCGACGGCGTGATCAAGCCCGACGTGGTGCTGTACGGGGAGGCTTTGGATCAATCGGTGGTGCGGGGGGCGACGAGAGCCATTTCGTCGGCTGACCTGCTCATTATCGGCGGTACGTCCATGACGGTTTGGCCCGCCGCCGGGCTGGTCTCCCATTTCCGGGGGGATCGCATCATCGTCATCAATCGGGACGAGACCGCCGCCGACGACGGCGCGGATCTCGTGATCCGACGGCCCATCGGCCAAACGCTCGGCAGTCTTTTCGACTGACGGGCACGATACAGCTTTTTTGCCATAGACAAGTACCCCGCAAGGGGGGAAGCGGGTGCGGAGGATAGCTTCCGCAAGGACGGGGAGGATCCCCGAAAATCCCGCGAAAGGAGGCGAAGATTATGGCATTGAAATACGAGAAATCCTGCGGCGCTCTGGTGTTCCGCCAGGATCCCAAAACGGGACGTATGTACATTCTGATGATCCGACACAAGCACGGCGGACACCGTTCCTTCCCCAAGGGACACGTGGAGGCCGGAGAGACCGAGCATCAGACCGCCATCCGCGAGGTGGAGGAGGAGACCGCGGTGAAGATCCGCATTACCTCCGACTTCTGCGAGAAGGTGCACTACAGCCCCATGCCCGGTGTACAGAAGGAAGTGGTCTATTTCATGGCCATGACCGATCAGAAGGCTACCCATGCCCGTGACGGCGAGATCGCCGACGTGGAGTGGGTTCCCCTGGACAACGCCGAGCGTTCTCTGACCCATGAAAACGATAAGATCGTGCTCCGCGCCGCTATGAAGGCGTTGGAATCCAGCATGGTTTGATATCCATATGACGAACGGTATGCCGCCTGTTTCCTGTCCGCGACGGACGGGAAGGGGACGGTGTGCCGTTTTGTTGCTTTTTTGACCTTGGATTTGTCTGAAAGGAGAGTGACCATGAGCGCAAGACCCTCCGCCTACGTGCCCTCCCGTCCCTTGCTCTTGACGGCGCGGGTGCTCTCGGCGCTTTTCATTACGGCCTCGGCCATTGTCTACGTGCCTGTGAAGGACGGGTGGATCCCTCTGTCGGTTCTGTGGGGCTTGATCCCGCTGTACCTGCTGACCCACGTTCTCCCCTACCTGCTCTACAGGCGCATTCCCCGTCCCCACAATTCCGCTTTGCAGGGCGGCGCGATGCCTCCCCTCAGCTTCAGCCACTCCCGCCATACTCTCCGTGCCTGCGCCCACGGCGTAGAGCTTATGCACGTCTTTTTGATGGCGGTGGGGTTCTCGGTGGTCTACCATCTCATTCGCCTGCCGCTCCTTTGGACGGGGCGTTGGGCGGATTGGCTGATCTCGGCGGGGATCGCCGTGGGGGTGCTGGGCGGCGTGTTCTGGAACGGCATGCTGTGCCTGTACGTCAATTCCGTGCAGTTGGGCATCAAATGGCGGGTCATCGGCGCGCTGTGCGGTATGATCCCCATTGCCCAGCTGATCGCGCTTCGCCGCATTATGAGGATCGCGGCGGCGGAGATCGAGACCGAGTGCGCCCGTATTGCGCTCAACAACAGCCGTCGGGAGGAGCGGGTCTGCGAGACGAAATACCCCATCCTCATGGTTCACGGCGCGTTCTTCCGAGACGTCAAGCGGCTGAACTACTGGGGGCGCATTCCCCTGGAGCTGGCGGTCAACGGGGCGACGGTGCACTACGGAAATCACCAATCCGCCGCGCCTCTGCGGGACAGTGCCGCGGAGCTGGCGGAGCGGATCCGCCGCATTGTGGCCGAGGAAGGCTGTGAGAAGGTCAACGTCATTGCCCACTCCAAGGGTGGTTTGGATATTCGCACCGCGCTGGCCTACGAGGGGATTGCCCCCTACGTGGCCTCGGTGACCACCGTCAACACTCCCCATAGGGGTTGCGAATTCGCGGAATTCCTTTTGGACAGAGCTCCCGAGAGTCTGCGCGACAAGGTGGCGAAGGCTTACAACAAGGCCGCCCGTTTTCTGGGCGACCACGAGCCGGATTTTCTGGCGGCGATCCGGGACCTGACCGCGTCCTCCTGCGCCCGCTTCAATGAAGAAACGGCGGGAGAGGCGGGGCACACCGAGGGCATTCTCTGCCAAAGCATTGGCTCCAGAATGGATCGCGCCACGGGCGGTCAGTTCCCTCTGAATTTCTCCTACGTCATCGCCCGTCTGTTCGACGGCCCCAACGACGGTCTTGTCTCCGAGACCTCTGCCGAGTGGGGAGAGTCCTACACCTTCCTTACCGCCACGGGCAAGCGGGGCATTTCTCACGGTGACGTGATCGATCTGAATCGCACCAACATAGAGGGCTTTGACGTGCGGGAATTCTACGTGGAGTTGGTCTCCGACCTGAAAAACAGAGGCTTATAACATACTATAACCGGGAGGTACAACCATACCATGAAGATTACATTCCTCGGCACCAGCCACGGCATTACCGAGAAGAACCAATTTTGCTCCTCCGCCCTCGTGAGCACCGGCGGGAAGCACTACCTTGTGGACGCGGGCGCGCCTGTGCTGACCCTGCTGAAGAACCACGATATACCCCTTGAGGACGTGGCGGGTGTGTTCATCACCCACTCCCATCACGATCATTTCATGGGGCTGGCGGTGCTGACCCAGCAGGTCAACGAGTTCTACCAGTTCAAGGACGTGTCTTTCCCCGTCTTCGTACCCGACGAGGAGGACTACCACCGCATGTTCGCCTTCATTTTCGGTGACCCCGCCTTCCGCGGACGGTTGGCCTACACCATCTACGGCGGTCTCACCGACCCCCATGGCGACCGCGCCCGCCGCGTGTCCGCCGTGATCTTTGACGACGGCAACCTGAAGGTCACCGCTATCCCCGTGGACCACTACCAAAACGCCCACGCCTTCCTTCTGGAGGCCGAGGGGAAACGGGTGGTCTTTACGGGCGACCTTGTGGCGGATATGCCCGACTACCCCGCCGTCATCACCGAGACGAACGTGGATCTGGTGGTCACCGAGGGGGCGCACACCAAGCTCAACAAGCCCGAGGTCATGGAGCTTTTGAAGTCCAGCCGCACGAAGACCTTGGTGATCACTCACCGTTACGATCAGGTTAACCCCGACGGGGCGGTGGCCGAGCTGGTGGAGTATTGCAAAGACGCCTTCGAGACGGTGACCGCCTTTGACGGCTTGATCCTGGATCTGTAAATAAAAAATACCGCGCAGGCAAGAGGTTTTTCCTCCGACCTGTGCGGTATTTTTAATTGTTCTCTATTCCGCAGCGGCGGGTATCAACCGCAATCGGGCGGGTAACGCGATTCGGCGTTCACTTTCTGAACCGCTTCCCCGTCTCCTCCAGATACAGCCGCATCATGAGCGGCCAGTCGGTTTGGATGAGGTCGTAGCCCCGATCCGCCAGCCAGCCCCAGCCGTGGTCGGGGTCGCCCGCGGCGGAGATGTCGTCGTTGTGGCCTGCGGAAAGCTGGGTCTTGTGGTTGTAGATGATAGCGTTGGCCCAGACCAGACGGCCGTCGCGGTGGAGCTTGTCGATGTAAGCCTCACATCCCACCTCGGTGTCCTCGCGGTCAAACAGTACCTCCGCGCCCACGTAGTTGATGTTCCGCTTCATGAGGGCATCGTGGAGCCCCTCGTCCTTGCGGATGATGGGGAGATAGGCGATCTCGGGGAACACCTCCTCCATGAGGTCGAACATCTGCTCGGAGGGGGAGGTCTTGACCACGATCTGATCCTCCATGCCAAAGCGGCGGATCAGGCCGCACAGCTCGCGGGGGTAGAGCCAGAACTTGTCGATGTTGATGTAGCATTTGCCCTTGCACAGCTCGAAGATCTCCTCCAGGGTGGGGATGCCGAACTGGGTGGGCGTGCTGTCGTAGTTGACGTAGCGGAGAGCCTGCACCTCACTGTCGTGCAGGTCGGGGATGGAGACGTTTGCCCGCAGGTGGACGGGCTCCATCTTGGGGTGGAAGCTGTACAGGGTGCCGTCGGCGGACATATTGGCATCCACCTCGATCATGTCTGTTCCTTGGGCGAGGGCAGCCTTGTAGGCGGCCATGGTGTTGCAGGGGATGTTGCCCGCGGAGGATCCGCGGTGGGCGACGATGAGGAGGCGTTCGGCGGCGGAATGAAAGATGTTCATGGTAATACCTCGTTTCATATAGATAAGCAAGCCACCGTCAACCGACGGTGGCTTGCTTGCGGAAGGTATGCTTCTTACGCGTTCCCGTCTGTGGGCAGGGCGTACTTGGCTTTGTACTCGTCGAAGAGCTCCTTGTACTCCATGCCGCCCACGTGGACGCGGTGGAGGTAATCGTGGAGATCCAGGGAATCGTTCTTGGCCATTTCAATGAGACATCCGCCGATGTTGGAGCAGTGGTCGGAGACGCGCTCCAGATTGGTCAGGATATCCGAGAGGACGAAGCCGTGCTCTACGGTGCATTCGCTCTTCTTAAGGCGGTGGATGTGGTTGATCTTGATATCGTCGCGGAGATCATCAATGACCTGCTCCAGAGGCTCGATGCGGGCGGCCAGCTCCAGATCTGCGGTGGTCAGAGCCTGCTCGGTAATGGTGACGATCTCGGTGACGGCGGCGTACAGCACGTCCAGCTCGGCCTTGGCCTCCTCGCTGAAGACCAGCTCCTTATCCTTGATCTCCTCGGCGGAGTCCACCAGATTGACGGAGTGGTCGGAGATGCGCTCCAGATCACCGATGATGTGGAGGAGCTTGGTGACCTCGTGGCTGTCCCGCTCGTCCATGCTCTGGGAGGAGAGCTTGACGAGGTAGGAGCCCAGCACGTCCTCGTAGACATCTACCTTATTTTCAGCATCACGGATGGCATCGGCATTCTTGCCGTCATAATCGCGGAACAGGACAATGGAATTGCGGATATATCGGCATGCCACCACGGCCATCTGACCCGCTACGGAGCGGCTGCGCTCCAGCGCCACGGAGGGAGTGTCCAGCAGGCGGTCGTCCAGCATATCGGTGTACTCGTCGCCCTTCTTGTCGTCGCCCTTGATGGTCTTCTCGGCCAGCTTGACAAGACCGTTCGAGAAGGGGAACAGGAGACCCACGGCGAGGAACTTGAAGATGGTGTGGACGGCGGCGATGCCCCACATGTTGATGGTGGAGCTTTCGGCCAGAGTGAGGAAGTCGAAGACGTTGGTGGTCTTGAGAATCCAGCCCACAAGGTAGTACATACCCAGCCAGAAGACCACGCCGATGATGTTGAAGTAGAGGTGGACCAGGGCGGTGCGCTTACCGTTCTTGCCCGCGCCGGCGGCGGAGATCATGGCGGTAACGCAGGTACCGATGTTCTGACCCAGAATGATGGGGATGGCCATACCGAAGTTGATGGCACCCGTGGAGGACAGAGCCTGCAGGATACCGATAGAGGCGGAGGAGGACTGCACGATGGCGGTGAGGACGGTACCGGCCAGCACACCCAGAATGGGGTTGTTGAACATAGTGAGGATCTTGGTGAAGTTGGGGTCGCCCTTGAGGCCGCTGACGGCGCCGGACATGAGATCCATACCTACCATCAGGACAGAGAAGCCCATGAGGATGGCGCCCATATCCTTCATCTTGCTCTTCTTGGCGAACATGATGAGGCAGATACCGATGAGAGCCAGAACAGGCATCCACGCATCAGGCTTGAGCCACTCGGTCCAGGCCAGCGCGTCTGCGCCGCCCTCGATGCCGTTCAGAGCGGTGAGCCAGGCGGTGACGGCGGTACCGATGTTGGCCCCCATGATCACGCCCACGGCTTGTCCCAACAGCATGGTGCCGGAGTTTACAAAGCCCACGACCATAACGGTGGTGGCGGAGGAGGACTGGATGATGGCGGTGACAATGAGGCCGAGACCCAGTGCTTTAAAACGGTTGGAGGTCAGATTGCCGAGAATGGTCTTGAGCTTGCGACCCGCGCTCTTCTTCAAAGCATCGCCCATGACGTCCATACCGTAGAGGAACAGGGCCAAACCGCAAACCAAGGTCAATACGTCAAAGATTTCCATATGTTTCCTTCCTTGTGGAGGTCGTTTTTACGCGCAATTTGCACGCTACTCCTATATTACATGATAAATGTTACGCCCGTCGGGACTAATTTGTAAACAAAGAATTAAATTCGGGTAACAAGAAGCACAACGGAATGTGAACGGGGTGTGTCTTATGATCAAGAGTGGGAAGAGAAGTGAATCCACACCTCGCCCCGCTTTTCGTCGGGGACGATCCGACCGCCGTACTCCGCGTAGCCGTCGTAGAACTCCTTGTGGGCGGCGTATTCCTCGGCGGTGAGGATCATGGCTCCGTCGCGGCCGCGGTGGTATTCTCCCTGCTCCCGTCGGTACTCCTCGGAGTAGGGGTCGATGGGGGCGAGGCCGAAATACTGCCCGATGGAATCCTTTACCCGTTCGTCAAATCCGCCGTACGCCCATTGATCCAAGCGTTCGGCAATAGCGGCCTTGCCTTCCGCAAAGTAGGGCTCGTAGGCCGTGAGCACCTGCGCCACCCCTGCGCGCGTGTCCTCCTCGGTGACGCCCAGCTCCATGGGGAAGGCCAGCAGGGACTCGAAATCGTACTGTGCCATGACGGTATGGGTGAACCATCCGTCACAGCCGCCGAAATCGGCGAACTGTGCCCCCAGAACAAAGCCCCGCTTCATGTCGGGCACGCGGAGGACAAAGCGGGTGATGCCGTCGGGGGCATCCAGAAAGTATTCGTGGGATCGCCCTTTGGTCTTGGTGAAGCCCCGCGCGGTCAGGGCGGACTTGATGATGCTCTGAAACTCGGCTTTCGTCATACTCATTTTCCTTTCTTTGCAGGCGGATTTCTACCCTCTCTCCTCTGCTTTTTGGCTGCTTCCTTGGCCTTGCGGTTGCGGTCTACCCGGGCTTGACGCTCCTTGTGGCGGCGCATCCGTTCCTTTTTCTCTTTTCTTTTCTTGCGCCAGTCACGGAAATCGTCGATTATAAAGCCCTCTACCTTCAACCCCGTGTACCTCTCCAGCAGCTTACGGGCGCGGAGGGTGCGGACGATCTCGTCCTCGGTGAAGAAGAAGGTGGGGCCCTTTACGTCGCCGTAAATACAGAATGTGTCGAACAGGTAGGGAAAGTGCTTACTGTACCCCGTGCTGTCGTAATTGACCTCCAAACCCACCACCGAATCCCACGGAATAAAGCGGCGGATGAGGCCGAAGGCGTGGATGAGGTGGAGACCCTTGGGGGTCATGATATAGAGACAGGGGATCCCCAGCGCCATGGCGGCCATGGCCAACGTGAGGATGGCCCAGAGGAGCCACCAGAGGCCGTCGTTCAGGCGATCCTGAAATTCGATTACGGTAAGCCAACCCGAAAAGGCCGTGAGGAACAGGCTCATAAGCTGCCGGCGGTCAAGAAACAGATGAAATTTCACGTGCCGGGTCACGACCACCCCTCCGTTCCCACCAGAGGCTCGCTCCAATCGTCAAAGAGCTCTGCCCGCTTTTCGGGGGGCAGACGGTAGAGCTTTTTCAGCTTCCGCAGAACCACGCGGCTGCGGCTCAGGCGTTTGATACGGGACATGAGGACGGGATACAGGAGCAGACCTCCCCCCGCGCATTGCAAAAGGATGAGCTTGCGGGTCAGGCGCAAAAGCTCCAGACGGTTGAGATCCCGCAGGGCGGCAGGTGGGAAGGGGGTATCCCCCTCGGAGAGCTCAAAGAACACGTAGGTCAGGGGGTAGAGATCCAGCACCTCGGTCATCCACTCGGGGGTGGGACAGAAGAAACGCTCGGTCAAATGGAGGTGGATGGCATCGGATCCCCCTGCGTCGGTGCCGATGCGCTCCCGCAGGGGGAGGCGGTAGGTGATGGCGTTCTGTAAAAATCCTGCCTTGGAGAAAGCACAGGCCAGCTTGCCCATGGCCTTGAGGGTGATGGTCTCCAGCAGGGTGTCCCCCTTCAGGCTCTTGGCCTCCTCCGCGAGGGAGGGGCTGAGCTTGGGCAGGGTGACGATCTCCACGCTGTCCCCCGTGACCTCTACGGTGATGGTTGTCACGGCGGGGGTGCCCACGGTGGTCAGGGTGTTCATTTGGTAGGCGCGGGCACCGCGGGCATCGCGGACGTGGAGGGTACAGTTGTAGAGGGCGGTGTCGTTGAGATGGAAGGTGATTTTCATGGCGGTTATTCTCCTTGGTCTTGTGTTTCGGCGGGGAGGGAAGCCAGTGCCTCCTCGGCCAATGAAGTCAGAACCGATCTGCCACCCTTTTCCTTGCAGGACAGGAGGCGGTGGATGGCCTCGTAGCGGTAGGTCTTACGCTCCTCTCCTTCGCTCTGCTCCATGAGCAGAAGGGCGGCGCGAGCGCGGCAGTAGTCCACCTGCGCCTCGGGCAATCTGGTTGCTTCCCAGGAGGTGACGGTGGGAGCGAGACGGGAAACGGCTTCCCCGTCTCCCCGTAGGATCCCATCCATCAGCGCCAGCATGGCGCGTTTTTTGTCGTAGCCGGTTCCCTTCAGGCGGGGCGCGAGCATTTCGTATTCCGCCGCGACGGCCGTCAGCGTTTCCCGATCCCCGGCGAAAAAGGCGGCGCGCCCCTTACAGAACAGCCCTGCGGCCAGGGAGGCGGTCTTACCTCCGCGGATGAGGATGTCGGCGCTTTGGCCGGATTCGGCATAACGCCCCATGAGCAGGTAGGACACGCACCGCACCGATTCCTTCTGGACAGGGGTGGCGGTGAAGGTGAACAGCCCCTCCTGCAGAGCCAGGTGCTTGGCGGGGTCGGCCTCCATGACCAGGGCGTTGCCCACGGGGAGCAGAACGACGGCACCGAGGATCAGACCCGTGAGCCAGCCGCCGCATATGATGGCGATGACACCTCCCACCGACAACCCCTTGAAGCTGAGCTCCCGTCCGAGAAGGACGATCTCGGTGGGGCCTATGAGAAACAGGGGGATGAGGGTGACGAGGATGAGCAGGGCGGTGACCAGTCCCCGTCTGCGCTTGAGACGGCGGATTATGGGGGTGTAGTCGGGTGTATCGGCCGAAAACGGTTGGGCGGTGAGTGTGGGGTGAGGCATGAGAGGCTCCTTTCGGTTCTTTGGGAGAGATGGCAGAGTTCCCTCTACTATATAAGACGAAATTTGTAGGGGGAATCTTTCAAAATTCCCCGATTTTTTTCATTATACCATAAAAAACCCCCGCTTGTCAATGAGAGCGGCACTCTCCCGGAGGGATCGCGAAAAAAACTTGGATTTTCCCCTTGACAAATTCCAAAAAACTGCTATAATAGTTAACGTGTTAATTATTAACCACTTGACAGTTAAGCCGTAAACAAAAAACGACACCGAAAGGAGAAGCACCGTGGAAGACAAGAAACAGGGCTGCTGTTCCGTGCCGGACGACTCCCCCTACATGAACGCGGCGAGGATGCTCATACGGCTCATGCGCCGCCATCACGCCTGCGTGGAGCGGCAGATATCCGACATGGGTATCCACCACAGCCAGCACCGCACCCTCATGCAGCTGGCGCGGAGGCAGGAGGATATCCCCTCCCAGCGAGAGCTGGCCGAGATCATGGGCGTCAGTCCCGCCGCCGTCACCACCATCCTCAAAAAGCTGGAAAAGGAAGGCTACGTCTCCCGCTCCGCAACCGACGAGGACAACCGCAGAAACGAGATCCGCATCACCGAGGAGGGTCTGGCCAAGGTTACCGAGAGCCGCGCCTTCTTCGAGGCCACCGACCGCGCCATGTTCGAGGGATTTTCTCCCGAGGAGATGGAGCAGTTCATGTCCTTTATCCGGCGG
>JAZOOM010000393.1:0-6173 GCA_045655025.1 Eubacteriales bacterium
TGGAGCGATATACCGCCTATTCGGTAAGCTTCTTTGTCCTTCGCGAGATTCTGGTTATCCTGCCCGAGATCACGGTTCTCTTCCACGAAAAGGGCGGTGTGGAGCTCAACGAGGCCTCCCGACTCTACGATTTCGTGGGACTCTACCGCTTGTTCGGCATGGCCATCTCCCTGGTACTGGGTTTGATCTGGCTGATCCAAACCGTTCGCCTGTTCCGCCGCATCAAGGGTGATACGCCTCTGTGGGAGCGGCTGACCCACAAGTACCGCACCGAGGTGCTGGTTCGCCACGATCTGTTCGCCATGCGGGCCGTGAGGCTTTCCTTGGGATGTCTGATCGCCGCCGCCATTTTCTCTTTGGATCTGTATCTGGATGGGATCAACGTCATTCCCGACGTTTGCACCGCCTTGCTTTTGGGACTGTCTCTCCTGTTCCTTCGCCGTTACACAGGAAAGAATCCCCCCGCCGTGATCACCACGGTCGCATACGGCATTTCCGCCGCTGTTTCCGAAATTCTTCAGTTGAAGGGCTACTGCCGCGTGACCGATCTGACCGCGGGTATTCCCGAGGGAGCGGATTATGACCGCTGGCAGAACAGCGTTCTGCTTCAGTCTATTACATCCATCCTGTTCCTCGTCTCGGTTTTGTTGGTGCTCCGATCCCTTTTCGGTCTGGTCAAGCGCTATACCGGCGTTCACGCCTACGGAGACGATCCGAGCTACGCGGCCCGCCGCACCGAGGCGATCCATACCCTCATCCGAAAAAAACTGATCGTGGTGGCTGTGCTGGCCGGTGTGTCGGCTCTGGCTACGCTGTTCCGCTGGGGCGTGATCCCCACTCTTCCCGAATTGGATATGACCATTTCGGGAGCGGATGCCCAAACGGTGAACGCGATCGACACGATCATCACCACGGCCTACCAGATCCTCACGGACGGCTTCTGGTTCCTGGATCTGGCTATCGGAGGCATTTGGATCGCTACCCTGGCCTCGGCCACGGGAGAGATCTCCGAGCAAATGGAGTACGCCTCCATGATGCGGGACTGATTTCTTGGTTTCTGCATAATTTTCCTGTGATCTGTCCATACTGATACCGTGTCCACAGGGCACGATATATACCGCACAGCGGACAGAGAAAGGATCATACCATGCAGAATCAGAACAACAACCGCAACAGCCAGAACCAGAACAACAGCCAGAACCAGAACAACAACCAGAACCAGAACAACAACCAAAATCAGAACAACAATCAGAACAACAATCAGAACCAGAATCAGAACCAGAATCAGAACCAGAACAACAACCAGAACAAATCCCAGAACAATCAGAACCAGCAGAAGGCACAGTCTGAGAACCGTCAGTAATTCCCTCGGGATCACCCCTTGACGGTGGCGGCGTGTCGAGCAGTATAATACTCGCTTGACTCGCCGCCCTTTTTGCCCCTCTGTCTATACGAGAAAGGAAGTCAGTTTGATGGAAAAGAATCTCACCGCCCGCTATCTCGCCGCCAAGCGCGCCCTGTTCGACAAGGCCTACGGCACCCTCAACGACATGCAAAGACAGGCGGTCTTCACCACCGAGGGCCCGCTTTTGGTACTGGCCGGAGCGGGAAGCGGTAAGACCACCGTTCTGGTTCGCCGTATCGCTTTCATCATTCGTTTCGGTAACGCCTATTACACCGATTTCGTCCCCTACGGGCTCACCGAGGAGCACGTGACCGATCTGGAACGGGCTGTCCATCTGACCGTCCCCGAGATCGAGGGCATTCTCCCCGAGTTCATTCACGATCCCTGCCCGCCTTACCGCATGCTGGCCATTACCTTCACCAACAAGGCCGCGGGGGAGATCAAGAACCGTCTGGTGACCCAGTTCAACGACGAGACCATCGCGGGCGATATTTGGAGCGGCACGTTCCACTCGGTGTGCATGCGGATCCTTCGTACATACGGCGACCGTGTGGGCTTTGGCAAGGGCTTTACCATCTATGATACCGACGACACCAAGAAGGCCATCGTGGGGGTCATGAAGAAGCTGAACATCGACGAAAAGCAGCTGCCGCCCAAGTCCATCATGACGACCATCAGCCACGCCAAGGATCGCCTCATGACTGCCGAGGACTTTGAGGTGGAGGCCGGATCGGATTACCGCCTCTCCCGCATCGCCGCGGTGTACAAGGGCTATGAGGAGGTTCTGCGAGCCTCCAACGCCATGGACTTCGACGACATTATCCTGCACACCGTCCGTCTTTTGCGTGAGGATCCCGAGGTGCTGGCCTACTATCAGCGGAAGTTCAAGTACGTTTGCGTGGACGAGTATCAGGACACCAACCACGCCCAGTTCGTGCTGGCATCCCTTCTGTCGGGGGGCTTCCACAATCTGATGGTGGTGGGTGACGACGATCAGAGCATTTACAAGTTCCGCGGCGCGACCATTGAGAACATTCTGGGCTTTGACAGAGTCTTCTCGGACGCGACGATCATCAAGCTGGAGCAGAACTACCGTTCTACCAGGAACATTCTGGACGCGGCCAACCAGGTCATTTCCCATAACCAAGGCCGCAAGGGCAAGAGCCTGTGGACGGCCGGCGACGAGGGCGAGCCCATCGTTCTCCGCAAGTGCGAGGATCAGATGGGAGAATCCCGCTCCATCGTGGACACCATCCGCCGCATGACCGAGAACGGGGGACGGAAGTACAAGGACTTCGCCGTTCTGTACCGCACCAACTCCCAATCCGCCGGTATTGAGCGCGCGCTTCAGAGAAGCACCATCCCCTACCGTGTGCTGGGCGGAACCCGATTCAGCGATCGCAAGGAGATCCGTGACGCGGTGGCTTACCTCCAGCTGATCTCTAACCACGCTGACCGTGAGCGTCTGCTTCGCATCATCAACGAGCCCCGCCGCAAGATCGGCGATAAGACCCTGGCCGCCGTGGCCGCCATTGCGGAGGAGCAGAATATCTCCCTCTTTGACGTTATGGATCAGGCGGATCGCTTCGTGGCGTTGGCTCGTTCTGCCCCCACCCTCAAGGCCTTCACCGAAATGATCCACCGTCTGACCTCTCTGATGGACACCCTCGCCCTCCCGGACTTCTTCGACGAGGTCATGGAGCAGTCGGGTTACCGCAAAATGCTTCAGGACGGCGGCGAGCCCGAGCGGGAGCGCTTGGAGAATATCGACGAATTGAAATCCAATATGATGGAGTACGTCAAGACGACCGAGGAGGCCGGAGAGGTTCCCACTCTGGTGAACTTCCTGGAGGAGTATGCTCTGGTGGCTGACGTGGACAAGTACGACACCGAGGCGGATGCCGTGGTGCTCATGACCATCCACAGTGCCAAGGGCCTGGAATTCCCCGTGGTATTCCTCCCCGGTATGGAGGACGGTATTTTCCCCGGCATGCAGAACATCATGGGCAGCTCCGAGGATATGGAGGAGGAACGCCGCCTTGCCTACGTGGCCATTACCCGTGCCCGTGAGCAGGTCTTCATTCTTCACACCCGCACCCGTATCTGGTACGGTCAGACCGTGTCCAACCCCCTGTCCCGCTTTGTGGGCGAGATCTCCGAGGATCTTTTGCGCCGCGAGGATCTGACTCTGGAGGGCATGGCGGCCGCCTCGGGCGGTCAGGCCCAGGCTCGACCCCAGAATCAAAGCTACTACGAGCGTCCCCGCCGTCCCAAGGCTCCCGTTCACACCGACCGCCTCACCATCGGTCAGACAGCGCCTACCGTTTCCACCGAGGCACGGCAGAGCATGAACGCCCTGGAGCCCGGCGACCGCGTGACCCATGCCACCTTCGGTGAGGGTGAGATCCTGTCGGTAAAGCCTATGGGCGCGGACAAGCTCATTGAGGTCATGTTCGATACCGTGGGTACGAAGAAGCTGATGGGTACATATGCTAAGCTGAAAAAGATCTGATTCCACAACGAAAAGTCCTCTGATGGCGTGTTGCCGTTCAGAGGACTTTTTATACAAAAAAAGCAGGCATATTTGTGGCAGGTTGTATATTGCATTTCGCGAGGAAGTGGTATATAATGAGGGAAACTCCCACAGCCTTTTTGAGGGAGACCCATCCATTCAGGAGGATTCCATTGTGAAACAACTCAAATTGGGTATTTTCGGCCTCTGGCGCGGAGGATCCTTTTTGCCGATCATTAACGCTTTGGATAACGCCACCGTCCACGCCATCTGCGACAAGGACGAGGGCAAGGTGGCCGAGGCACTGAAGATCTGTCCCGACGCCATGGTCTGCGCCGATTTCGATGCCCTGCTGGACAGCGGCATCGAGGCCGTCCTGCTCTGCAACTACTTCCATGAGCACGCCGCCTACGCCATCAAGGCCATGAAGCGGGGCATCCACGTATTCAGTGAGTGCACCGCGGGCGCCACCATGAAGGAGTGCGTGGAGCTCTGCGAAGCCGTGGAGGAGACGGGATGTAAGTACATGCTGGCCGAGAATTACCCCTTCAGCGCCGCTCTGCTGGAGGCCAAGCGCCTCACCGACGCGGGTGAGCTCGGACGTATCCTCTACGCCGAGGGTGAATACAACCACACGGGTCCCCGTGAGATGCTTGCGGGGCTGACCCCCTTCCCCCACCACTGGCGCGGCTGGCTCCCCAGATCCTACTACGTCACCCACTCTCTGGGCCCCCTTATGCATATCACGGGTCAGATGCCCCTGCAGGTCAGCGCCTTCGCCGTCCACTCCGACGTGCTGGAGCAGTACGACGATTTCCGCCACAACTACGACGCCTTCGCCATGATGAGCTGCATGACCGACGGCGGTGCCCTCTTCCGCTTTACGGGCTGTGCCCACATGGGCTCCCACAGCGGCTACCGCGTTGTGGGCGAGAACGGCTCCTGCGAGACGGGACGCTCTTTGGGTGGCAACCTCAACGTGGTCTTCCACGACTGGCTGACCCCCGCCGGCAAGCCTACAAACGACACCTACGCCCCCGCATGGGCTGCCAACGGCGAGCTGGCTGAAAAGGCCGGCCACGGCGGCGGCGATTTCTGGACGGTCTACAACTTTGTGGAGTACGTTCTGAACGATGTGCCCGTTTTCTTTGACGTCTACCGCGGTTGCTGTATGTCCGCCGTAGCCATCCTCGGCTGGCGGAGCTGTCTGGAGAACGGCAAGGTCTACGCCATTCCCGATTTCAAGGATAAGGCTCAAAGAGATGCTTGGAGAGATGACGATCTCACTCCCTTCCCTGATGAGAACGGAAAGGTAACGCTGCCCTGTGCGGTGCCTCATAAAAAGTAATCATAAAAATATCCCCGACCGTGCGGTCGGGGATATTTTTACGGAGAGAATCACCACTCCAGCTTGATCTCCTGACGGGAATCCGAGGAATCGTAGATGGCCTGCATCATGCGGGCGGTGATGATGACCTGGTCGATGTGGGAGGGAAGCTTCTCGCCCGTGCGGATGCAGCGGATGAAGCTGTCGATCTCGTTCTGGAACATAGGAACGCTATCGAACTCGGGGATCTCCTTGGTCAGCTTGCCGTCCTTGGTGCCCCAGACGGTGAAGTTTCCGCCGTAGTTGAGGCGGATGCCTGCCTTGTCGCCGAGGAAGTCGATGTAGGTCTCGCTGACGCCGATGTTCTGGGCCCACGCGCCGTTGAGGGTGATGGTGGGGCCGCCCTCGGTGCGGATGAAGCCCGTGACGCTGTCGTCCACGTCGTAGGTGCCGTTCAGATCCTTGGTGATCTCCGACCACATGTTCTCGTAGACGTAGTTGGGCATATCCACGCCCAGCTTGCAGAAGGCCTGACCCGAGACGGTGACGGGCTTGGGATCTCCCGTGCAGTACATGACGATATCCAGATAGTGTACGCCCCAGTCGATGAGGGCGCCACCGCCGGCGATCTCCTTGGTGGTGAAGGCACCGCCCAGACCGGGGATGGAGCGGTGGGCGCGGAAGGAGACGTAGACGTGGTAGACCTCACCCAGCTCGCCTGCCTGAATCAATTCGCGGATCTTGTTCACGGCGGTGTTGAAGCGGTTGACCACACCGATGTTCAGTGTCTTGCCCGTCTCGTGCTGGACGTCCTGCATCATCTTGGCCTCGGCGTAGGTGCGGGCGGCGGGCTTTTCGCAGAGGACGTGCTTACCGGCGCGGAGGAAGTCGGAGGCCAAGCGGTCTTAGGGAGGCAACAGGTCAATCCA
>JAZOOM010000394.1:0-3268 GCA_045655025.1 Eubacteriales bacterium
TTCCCTCCTTTGCCTTCGCCCCCATCACGGCGGGGGAGTCGGTGGGATACCTGCGTTTCTTTGAGCACGCTCACGACGGCACCAAGCGCGAGCTGGGCAACGTCCCCTTGACGGCGGCATATGGCGTAGACGAGTTCACGTACAAGCCCAGACTGTGGGATCGCATCCTCTCCCCGTTCGGGAAGTAATTCCCCCCAATCACTAAACAAAAAGCACTTTTTATGGAACCCATCAGAATTTCGAAATATTTTACCGATTGCGGCGTTATGTCCCGCCGTGCCGCCGATACGGCGGTGGAGCGGGGTGAGGTCAAGGTCAACGGCATCACCGCCGTTCTGGGCCAGAAGGTCACGCCCGGCGTGGATACCGTAACGTGGAAGGGAAAGAAGATCGTCCTGCCCGCCACTCCCGCCAAAATGACCATCATGCTCAACAAGCCTCGGGGCTACCTCACCACCCTATCGGACGACAAGGGACGTCACACCGTGGCCGAGCTGGTAGCCGACGCGGGGGTACGGCTGTACCCCGTGGGACGGTTGGACATGGACTCGGACGGCCTGCTCCTGTTGACCAACGACGGCGATCTGGCCAATAAGCTGTCCCATCCCTCCCATGAGGTGAACAAGGTCTACCTGGCCTACGTGGACGGCCACGTGACCGCCGAGCAAATGAACAATATGACCCGCCCCATCGAGATCGACGGCAAAATGACCTCTCCCGCCCAGGTGAGAAAGGCCGCTCATACCCAGCTGGAGACCGCTCTGGAGGTCACCATTCACGACGGCCGCAACCGTCAGGTGCGCCGCCTGTGCGAGCGGGAGGGCCTTGTGGTTCGCAAGCTGACCCGCGTAGCCGAAGGGCCTCTTCTGCTGGGAGATCTGGAGGAGGGCAAGTGGAGACGGCTCTCCGACAAGGAGCTCCGAAAGCTTACGGGACAAAACTAAACGCTGTGTAAAGGAGAGCAATCATGCTTGAAATACTTCCCATTCAAACCAAATCCGAGCAGGAGGCTCTGTGTGCCCGCGCCGGTATCGCATTTCGCGTGGATGCCATGGCCTACCGCGCCACAGTAGACGGCGAGTTGACCGCCGTTTGCCAGTTCTCCATGGATGCCGAGGGCGGCCATATCCACGATCTGGCCATGGTCAAGGACAGAGAATTCTCCGCACGTGACCGCATCGAGTCCCTCTTCGTCATGGGGCGCGCCGCCATGAATTTCATTGACCTCTGCGGCGTCCACAAGGCCTACTTTGAGGACGAGGCCTTTGAGGGCGAGGGTATGATCAAGTCCATCGGCTTTGAAAAGCTGGAGGACGGCCGCTGGTTCGTGGATCTCACCGATTTCTTCGTAGAGCCTTGCCAGCACGGGCACGGACTGAAAAAGGACGAGGATTGACCGCCGAGGCGGAGAAATGCAAAATGCAAAACGCAAAATGCAAAATCAAGTTCGGCTGAAACGCTTCTGAAAGCGTCTTGACATACCAACCCCCATATGCTATAATGGTGTTACGGATTATTTCTGTAACACCATTTTTTTGAAAGAGTCTCATCATGAAACATCGTTTTCTCAAAATCTTGATCGTTTCCCTGCTGGCATTGTCCTTAACTCTGCCCATGCTTGCCTGCGACGGTGGCAACGGTGGCAGCAGTACCGACAACACCACCCTTGCGGACACCACCGCCTCCACCGAGGCTCCCACCGAAGCCGTTACCGAAATGCCCATGCCCACCGAGGTCAGCCTCCCCGAAGGCTATGCCGCATCCGATATCACCTATGAATGCCAGGATGACTCCGTGCTGTATGGCTACGCGGGCAAGACTGAGACCGACTTTGAGGCGGTCTGTGCCCACTACAAGTCCCTTGGCTTCCGGGTGTACAGCGATACAAGCAAGAACGGCAGCCGCTTCGCCACGCTGATCGGAGACGGTCCCCTGGCCCATATCTACTGGCTGAAAAATACGGGAGAGCTGAACGTTGTCCTCTCCCAAACCGCCGCCGCTACCCTGCCCCCCGTGACCCCGACGGTCACTACGGGTGATACGGTCACCTCCGTGACCCAGATCAAGGACGCGGGGCACGTCAACGGCATGGGCTACGTGATCCAGCTGGCCGACGGCTCCTTCATCGTCTACGACGGCGCTTACTCGGATCAGGCGCGTAAGCTCGTGGCTACCATGGAGGATCTGGTGCCCGCGGGAGAGATCCCCGTGATCCGCGCGTGGGTCATGACCCACTCCCACGACGACCATCACCCCACTTTTACCACCGTTGCCCACCGTATGTCCTCCAAGGTCAAGGTGGAGCACGTCCTGTTTGCCCCCATTGATCCCGAAACAGCGGTGGCACACGGCGGCGACACCTACTTCAACGAGGGCATTCACGAGGATATCGCCAAGCTGGGCGCTACGGCGGTGTACGTCCATACGGGTATGGAGTTCACCTTCTGCAACCTCAAGCTGGAGATCCTCATGACCGCCGACGATATTTATAAGGCGGGCATCCACAACAACTATTTCAATAATTCCAGCACCGTCTCCCGTCTGTACGACGAGAATTACTCCGCCCTGTTCACGGGAGATTGCGGCAAGGAAAGCTCCAACCTCATGGAGGAGATCTACGGGGACTACCTGAAGAGCGATATATGTCAGATCTCCCACCACGGCGTGGAGGACGTGCCCCTGTCCTTCTATCAAGCAGTGCAGGCATCCATCCTGTACTACCCCTGTAATCAGTGGCTCTATGACCAGACTGACCGTCACCACGACGTCCGCAAGGGCTGTGAAGAGATGACCTCCACCAAGGAGATTCTGATCGCCGGCTTGGGTCAGTATACCCGCGCGTGGGGTACGACCTTTGAGGCCAATGCGCCCCTGTCGGTAGCGGATCATCCTACGGGCGGTATTCTCGGGGGACAAAATCCCTGAGTGACCCGAAGAGCTGAAAGGAGCAAATCGTATGGCACGCAGAATCTTAGCCATCGGCGGTCACATCGGTGACGCAGAGCTGACCGCAGGCAGTCTGATGGCATCCAACGCCGTGGACGGCGGAGAGAACTTTACTCTTGCCATGACGGCGGGAGAGCGGGGCAATCCTCCCCACGTGACGGTAGCCGAATACCGCCAACAGAAAATAGCCGAGGCAGAGGCCTTTGCCGCCAAGGTGAACGGTAAAGCCATCGTCCTTCCCTACTGTGACGGCGAGCTCCCCAATAACGGGGAAATCCGCTACGAGGTGGCCAATGTCATCCGCCGCGTCCGCCCCGATCTC
>JAZOOM010000395.1:0-6075 GCA_045655025.1 Eubacteriales bacterium
GACTAAGTCGCAATAAGCTAATCCAAAAAAAGAAAAAACCTTACTAATCCGTTCACAATTCGTTTTGAATTTCGAACGTTCGAATTAGTAAGGTTTGGTCGAAGTGGCGGGACTCGAACTCGCGGCCTCCAGTACCCGAAAACGGCAACCGTTACAAGGGCGTGCGAGACGCTTACGACGATCCCACCGCGCAGATGGGCGGCGTGTTCGATACCCTGGTGGCAACGGGTGAGGAACAGGTCTTCGTTCCCTTCTGGTACCGCTCCTTCCGCTTCGTCCGCGTGGAGTTTGAAGACCCCGATTGCGAGATTCTGGGCTTCACCTATGCCAATTATCATTACCCGCTGGACAAGACGGGCACCTTCTCCTGCTCCAATCCCCGCTACAACGAAATGTGGGAGATCAGCCGCAACACCGTTCTCTGCTGTATGCACGAAATGTACGTGGATTGCCCATACTACGAGCAGCAACAGTACGACATGGATTCCGCGCTGGAAATGCTCTTTACCCTCCGCATGAGCAACGATCTCCGGATGCCCATCAAGTCTATCACCGACTTTGCCCATTCCCAAATGGCCGACGGTATGATCCAGGCCAATTATCCCTCCACCATGGTGCAGATCATCCCCGACTTCACCCTGTTCTGGGTGCTCATGCTCCGTGATTACCTCCGCTACGCGGGCACCTCTCCCGCTCAGCTGGCCCGTGTCCGCGCTCTCATGGGCACGGTGGATAAGGCGCTGGAGGCCTTTGAGCCCTACATGACCGAGCAAGGACTGATCGGCGTGACTCCCTACTGGCACTTCGTAGACTGGGTACCCGGCTGGCACGTGGGCGTGCCCACGGGTGGCTTTACCGAGCCCATCACCGTGACCTCCTTCATGTTCGCCGCCGCCCTCAAGGCCGCCGCCGAGCTGTGCGACGCCGTAGGCCGTCACGGTCTGGCTTCCGACTACCGAGCGAGAGCCATGGTCATGATCGACAACGTCCGCAAGGCCTGCTACGACGAGGAGCTGGGTCTCTACCGCAACACCCCCACCACCAAGGAGTACAGCCAGCATACCACCCTGTGGGCCATCCTGTCGGGTGCCGTAACAGGTGAGGAAGCAGGTGCCCTCATGGATCGCACCTTTGACGGACGCGTACCTGTGGCGGTCTGCTCCTTCTCCATGAACCACTACATGTTCCGCGCTCTGGAGCTGTCGGGCCGCTACGACAAGTACGCCCCCACCCAGCTGAAGGGATGGGAGACCATGCTGGATTGGCATTGTACCACCTGGTGCGAGAATCCCGATTCCCCCAGAAGCGAATGCCACGGCTGGAGCTCTGCCCCCACCTACGAGTTCTCCGCCATGGTGCTGGGCGTGTATCCCACCGCCGACGGCTACAAGTCCGTCCGCATCAAGCCCAACGTGGATTGCTACGGTCTGGACTGGGCCAAGGGCACCGTCCCCACCCCCATGGGTGTCATTTCGGTTGCTTGGGAGAAGAAAGACGGTCAGGTCACGTTGGATATCACCCTTCCCGATGGCGCGGATATGGATTGTCAAGTCATTCTTCCCAACGGGCAGACCACGAGCTTGACCGAGACGGTCGGACACTACTCTTGGAAACAGTAAATCTCCTCAATACAAAGAATAACACCCTCGAAACCTCCTCGGGGGTGTTCTGAAAGGAACGCATATGAAAATTCTCGGCAGTGATTACGACGGCACCCTAACCCACCGATTAGGGCAGGAGACCTTTGATGCGGTGGCGGCATGGAGAGCGGCCGGGCACAAATTCGGCATCGTCAGCGGTCGTGGCGTAGATTTTTTACAGGTGATTCGGGAAACGTACCCTGCTTTGGAATTGGACTTTTTCGTGGGCTTCAACGGTGCCGCCATCGTGGACGGAGCAGGCAAGCTCT
Organism: Eubacteriales bacterium; assembly: GCA_045655025.1. Classification (GTDB taxonomy): domain Bacteria; phylum Bacillota; class Clostridia; order Oscillospirales; family CAG-272; genus CAMEON01. The sequence goes on from JAZOOM010000395.1 coordinate 1,910, forward strand.
TGTATGAGCGGAGATATGATGGGGTAGATCCCATTGAACTAACGCAAGCTCTCCTGGATATTGGCTGTCCCTTCGTCCACGTAAACGAAGACGGATACCATTGTGTAGTGGAATCCCCGGAGGAATCGCCCTCTTGGGTGGATTCCAAATCCGTTTGCTTTTTGAAGGAACTTCCTCCCATGAAGGAGTTTACCCAGATCAGCGTCCAGCTTCCCGACGTTAAAGGATCTTCCCGCGTTGTAGAAAAGATCCGCCAAATCTATGGTGAAAAACTGAATCCTTTGCAGAACAGCTGGTGCGTGGACATCGTGGCCCCCGATGTCAACAAAGCGGAAGGTCTTCGGCGGGTAGCGCGGTACTTTGGCGCCGACACGGATGAGATCATCGCCGTCGGAGACAACGTCAACGACGCGGATATGATCCGAGCGTTTCATTCCTACGCCATGGAAACCGGCGTAGAAAACATCAAATGCCTGGCAGGACAGACCGTAGAATGTGTTGCCCAACTGATTCGCTTGGAAATATAAAATACAAGCAAAAAAGGACTGCTTCCAAACTGAGGCAGTCCCTTTCATATGAACGACACAGACGTTATTTCTGTTCCTGTCCGGCGTTATTCCGAATCCGCTCAACGAATTCCTTCAGCCGCTCCTCCAAAGGAGGATCAATGGCTTCCATCCAATGCTGACGGGAAAGATAATACTCGAAGGACGGGGTAAACATAGCGTCGTCGATGCGCAACGGATAGAATTTGATATTTCCGGGAAGCTTTTTGAATGCCAGGTCAATCTCGTTAAGAACATGCTCCGAGGCGAGGCTGTTGCGGCTCAGAATCACGATAAAATCATCCGCATTCTGAATACCGTCCACGATAGATGCGGCATAGGGTCCTTTGACGTTGCGCGGAGCGTACCAGACCTTGATGCCGCAGCTCTCCAGCTTGGCACATAGATTATCTGCAATATTCCGATCCGCCGAGGAGTAACTGATGAAGGCAGACCGTTGTTTTTGACAGGCTGCCGAGGCGTTGCGGCGATCCGCTTCCCCTTCATCCAAAACGGCGTAGGATTTTTCCAGTGCCTCGGCGATGGCGCGAGCTCGCCCGCTGTTCTTTTCGATGAATACAATCCTTTCCACGGTAGGATTTCGCTTCAGAAAAGCTATACATTCACTGAGAATGGGATACATGACCATAGCCTCGGACACGCCTTGACATCCCGAACCGATCAGGGGGAGAGCAACCGTTTTGGCGGATACCCCCGAGAATGTAGCAATATCCAGCATGTGGAAGTAGGATCGGATGGCGTTGATTACCCGCTGTTCACCGGCTTCAACAAACATAAAGTTCCGTTTCTTGTAGTATCCGCTCAACTCAATACATCCGATGTGTTGAATGCCCCTGTCATTTTCAATTTTCTCGGAAAGCCATACGTGACAGAGATCGCGCAGATCTATAAGGGGATCCTCTGCCAACGTCCGTACGCAAATTCCCGCCGTATTCAAAGCCGCGAACAGGGTACCGGGCGTATTGTTATACGCATACATAAAGGCCGACGTGGTCAGAACGTCGATGGGTTCATGAAAATCCAACACGTCACCGTAAAACACACGAAGATCCTTCACTCCATAGGGAGTATGGATCTCAGCACTACGCAACAAATTCATGGAATCACCTGCCCTCCTGAGGATACGTCCATTGTACCACAGAAGCATACAAATGTCAAGTAAAAATTCAGGTTGCATTCCCATCTGTGCATTCACGTAAACAGCATACTGCCCGTTTCGCAAATCATCGGGAATCATTCCGGCTCCCCAACGGGGGTAAATGCAAAAACAGTCAAAAATTTTTGTAAATATTCTTGAAACCTATAGAATTTTTCTGAAAAGTATGATATAATGAATAGAAAACTATACTCGGGTAGTATTATCTTCTCGAGGTTACCATAATCTGCCGTTTTTTGAACAAGGAGCGGCAGACGTTGAAAGGATCTTTCCATACCATGTCCAAGTATATTGAAAAAGCCGAAAACCAGACCCTGCCCTTGATAGTGCTTCGGGGTGTGGTGGCATTTCCCGGCATGACCGTCAACTGTGACGTGCAGAAGGACAGCTTCAAGTCCGCCGCTGCCGCCCAGTCTGCCGCATCCGGAGGAGAACTGGTTCTGCTGGCTTCCCTGCTCGATATTTCCGAGCCTGATACAGGCGAGCCCTCCATCACCAAGCTCTGTCCCGTGGGCACCGTCGCCCGTATCAAGCAGCTCGTCCGCACTCCCGACGGAGACACCCGCCTCATTGCCGAGGGTCTATGCCGCGCGCAGCTCTCCGCCGTTATGGAGCTGGGCAAATTCTGCATCGCCAACGTCATCTCCAAAACCGTCATCACCGACGATAACGGCGGTATTGAGGGTGAGGCTTATATCCGCGAGGCTAACAAGGTTCTGCAAAGCGTGGTGCGCTTTATCCCCGCCGTGGCAGACGACATCATGACCCACGTCTCCACCATCAAGAACCCCGGTCTCTACGCCGATTTCGTAGCCGCGAACATTCTCACCCGCTACGAGGACAAGCAGGCCATTTTGGAATGCTTCGAGCCCATGGTGCGCATTGATACCCTCATCCTGCTCATGAAGCACGAGGGAGATATTCTCGCCACCGAGCATGAGATCAACCGCCGCGTCCGCGCCCGCATCAATCGCCATCAGCGTGAATACTACCTCCGCGAGGAGATGAAGGTCATTCAGGACGAGCTGGGTGAGGGGGGAGGCGATCCCGACGAGTTCTACAGCCGCATTTTGGAGGCTCACCTGCCCGCTGAAGTAGAAGAAAAGCTCCTCAAGGAGAATGGCAAGCTGGCGCGCCTGCCCTTCGGCTCCGCCGAGTCCTCGGTGATCACCAACTATTTGGAGGTCTGCCTGGACATGCCCTGGACAAAGTCCACCCGTGACCGCGTGGACGTAGCCGCCGCCCGCAAGGTGCTGGACGCCGATCACGACGGCATGGAAAAGGTCAAGGAGCGCATTCTGGAGTTCATGGCGGTCAAGCAGATCGCCCCCGAGCTGAAGAATCAGATCATCTGCCTCGTAGGCCCTCCCGGTGTGGGTAAGACCTCCATCGCCGCCTCCATCGCGAGAGCCATGAAGCGCAAGTACGTCCGCGTATCCCTGGGCGGCGTGCGGGACGAGTCGGATATCCGTGGCCACCGCAAGACCTACATTGGTGCCATGCCCGGCCGTATCGTCACAGCTCTGACCCAAGTAGGCGTTCGCAATCCTCTCATGCTGCTGGACGAGATCGACAAGCTGACAAGAGACAATCACGGCGATCCCTCCTCCGCCCTTCTGGAGGTACTGGATCCCGAGCAGAACAAGTTCTTCCGCGACCACTTCGTGGAGATGCCCTTCGACCTGTCGGATACCCTGTTCATCTGCACCGCCAATACGCTGGATACCATTCCCAAGCCCCTGCTCGACCGTATGGAGGTCATTCAGCTTCCCTCCTACACCAAGAACGAGAAGATCAGCATTGCCGTGAATCACCTCGTTCCCAAGCAGCTCAAGAAGCACGGCCTGACCAAGCGCACCCTGAAGATCACCGAAGAGGCTATAGCCGAGATCATCGACTACTACACCCGTGAGGCTGGCGTGCGTAACCTGGAGCGCATGATCGCGTCCCTCTGCCGCAAGGCCGCCAAGCGGCTGGTGGAGGAGCCCGAGACCAAGCGCATCACCGTGGATGCCGCCGACGTGAAAACGTATCTGGGGCACCGCAAGCTCCTCCCCGAGCGCATTGCCGCCGAGAACGAGGTGGGCGTGGTCAACGGTCTGGCCTACACCGAGGTGGGCGGCGACATGCTCCGTGTGGAGGTTGCCATTCTGGACGGCACCGGCAAGCTGGAGCTGACGGGCTCTCTGGGCGACGTCATGAAGGAATCCGCCCACGCCGCGCTGACCTTCGTGCGCTCCATCGCCTCCCAATACAACATCCCCTCCGACTTCTACCGGAAGAAGGACATTCATATCCACGTGCCCGAGGGCGCGGTGCCCAAGGACGGCCCCTCTGCGGGCGTGACCATGACCACCGCTCTGGTCTCGGCTCTGGCGAACATTCCCGTCCGTCGGGATATTGCCATGACGGGTGAAGTGACCCTTCGCGGCAACGTGCTGGCT
>JAZOOM010000396.1:0-3903 GCA_045655025.1 Eubacteriales bacterium
CCTCTGGTCGCTCATCTATGCGGTCATGGCTCTGTGGGCCTACTCCCCCCACATCCGTCCCCTGCGGGAGCTGTGGATCTTTGGCATCGCCCGTATCATCATTACGGCGTGGGAGCTGATCGATATGTGTTTCTTCACCGAGACCGTCCACCCCGCCACACAGGCAGGCCTGTGGATCCTCCTCGTCGGTACGGCGCTGTACGTCGCGGGGCTGGCGCTCTGGCGGGAGCCTGAGACCAACGAGACCGAGGCCGAGAACGAATCGGCAGAATAACACGACAAAACAGGTGTTTCCATGACGGAAGCACCTGTTTTTGCACGTATGGGGTTTATAATTCCTTCTGCATGATGAAATACCGCCCGTCCGGCTCGCTTGACAGGTCGCGGATCACGGTAAATCCCGCCTTCTCGTAGAGGGACAGGAGGGAGTTGAACCGTTCCTTGTCCAGCATCATCCGCTCCAAGGGGTAGACCTCGGCGTGGGTGTAGCCTTGCTTTTTGGCGAACGCCAGCGCATGATCCAACAGCATTTCCTCGACCCCGCAGTTTTGGAAGAAGCGGGAGACCAGAAATTCTACGACAGAGAGGATCTTTGCGCCCTCGGGAGCGGTGGGGATAGCGCGCTCCTCCTCGGGAAGGGGGAGACGCTTGTATTTTTCCTTGACCCCGCTGTTGCAATAAGCCAGCAGGTAATTTCCGAAATAAGCGGCGTAGCCCCTCATGACGCCGCCGCCCACCAGCTCCTCCACCGCGGCCTTGTAGAAGCCCAGCATGGCTTCTCCGGCATAGCCGGGATAGCGTTTCATCCATTCCATGAGGTCTTTCTCATGGTAGGGCAAATCAAAAGCGATACTGAAATTGTAATAGTTCGATTCGCATATATGCCGCTGACAGAAATGAAAGTAGGCGATCCACTCGTGTCGAAACAGACGATGGCAGTTGACCTGCTCCTCCACGATGCGCCGCCGCAAGCCCTCGGCAGCAGGATCGGCCAGCAAGGGAGCTTGGGTATCGTCCATCAGGGTATCCATCAGTCCGTAAAGAGCTCCGTGGGCTTTCACTTCGTGAGACAGGAGATCAAACAGGGGCGCGCGGGAGGGATAGGTGCCGAAGGGGATCTTGTCATATGTTTTGGCCACCTCGTAGGCTTTGGTCAAGGCGGCAACGAAGCCCTCCGTGTCCCCCTCCTCGCGGCACAGCTCGGCTTCCCGGGTATACAGGCTCCAATGGGTGTTGCCGCAATAGACGATATCCTCCCCCAGGATGGTATCCAGGATGGTGTGAACCGCCGTCAAGGCTTCACGGCTATGGTCGGCCATCAGCCTGTCGCAGAAGGACATCATGGTCTGACGGAGCTTGTCCTGCCGGTAGCGGCGTTTTTCATCCCCTTCCAAAAACGTGGCCAACTCCTTTTGGGGATCCTTACAGGCAGATGCCAGCCTCATGGCTTCCTCGCGGTTTCCCAGCGAAAAAAGGGTCTCCGCCAGCATGGCGGCGTAGGTATCATCCTCGGGATACTCATCGTGAAGCTCACGAAAATGGCTAACGGCGCGATTGAAATAGAAATTTCGGTCCATCTTAGATGTGGCACGCTCGCCGAGAATTTTTTCATCACAGGCAAGACGGTAACGGAAGGTCTTGTCGTCGGGGAACTCCTTCAGGGCATCCAAGGATACCAGCAGAGTAACCTCCTCGCCAAACGGGAGCGCCTTTTGAAATCTTTCCTCAAACTCCTTACGGCGGTCGCCGCCCAAAAGAAGATCAACCCCGATCCCCAGCTCCTTGGAAAGCGGCAGCAACAGGGTAATATCCGGCATGGTCTGCCCCGTCTCCCATTTGGAGATGGCTTGAGGAGACACGCCGATGGCTTGCGCCAAAGCCTCCTGTGTCAATCCCTTCTCGCGGCGAAGGCGGCGGATGGTGGCGGAGACGGCGGCGGGATTGGTCGCGGGGGTGGGTGTGGGCATGGCGGCTCCTCCTTCGGGTGATATGGGTCTGGGTCTATTATAGCACAGGATGGGGGAAATGGCAAGTGAGAAAACGGATATGGGAGGACAACCGGTGGTTGAAAACGATGAAAAAAACAGGTGATTCCGTAAGGAGAACACCTGTTTTCGTATTCGGATTTACAATTCCTTTTGCAAAATATGAAGCCGCCGATAGGGCTTCTCACCTTCTCTATCCCACTCATTGTGGAGGAAATGACCGCCCGACAGGTCGCGAATGACCCGAAAGCCCATCTTCTCGTAGATAGCCAGGCGTGCGTCGTACATTTCGGGCAAGCAATCCTCTATGGGATAAGCCTCTACGTGGGTGTAGCCCTGTTTTTTGGCACCGGTCAGCACAAATTCCAAAAGCTTTTCCTCCAGCCCGCAGTTCCGGAAATTAGGGGAGACCAGCAGCTCGGCGATGGCAAGGATCTTGGAGCCTTCGGGGGCGGTGGGGATAGCGCGCTCCTCCTCAGGGATGGGGAGACGCTTGTACGCGCTCTTCTCCTTGCAGTTGCAGAAGGCCAGTATGATGTCAAGGTAGCCCGCAAAGACACCTGTCAGAGTCCCCTCACTCACCAGCCGCTCGGCCAATTCACCGTTGCGTACCCGCCACTCAATGGATCTGTACAGGGAGGCGTGGGTGTAGCGCAGAGAGGCCTCCATGGCGGCGGTCTCCTCCCGTGTCGTGTCCCACGCGGTACTGAAATTGAAATGGTAGGGACTGCCTATCTGTTGCTCACAGAATTTCAAATAGCTTCGCGCGTCGCAGTGCAGGGCGCGGCAACGGATCACCTCATCTACCATACGCCGCTTCAGCCCCTCGGCGGCGGGATAGGCAAACAAGCTGTCGTGAAACATCAGAAATTGATAGGTTTCATTCCAACCTCCCGGCTCCGGGATATGATCGTATTGCAGACGGTCAAAGAGTGGGTTCCGGTAAGGAATCCGCTCAGGGGGCAAAGTGTCTACGGCGCGCGCCTCCTCGTAGGCTTTGGTGAGGTAGCGGGCATACCCCTCGTCATCCCCCGCGTCGCGGCACAGAAGGGCTTCTTTGACCGACAGCTCACGCAACCCGAGGTCGTGAAGGTTCTGTTCGTCTCCCAAGAGGGAATCCAGCATGGTATGAGCCGCCTTGATGGCTTCGGGGGTACCGTAGGAAAACAGCGCGTTATACAAATTGCAAACGGCATCCTTGACAGCTTGCTGCTTTTGGGCGATTTGGGTCTCCTCGTCCAGAAAGCGTCTCATTACCCTCTCCTTCTCGGGACCATTGTAGGCCAGTGCCTCGGTGTAGGCCTGATCCCTGTTCCCTTGGGCAAGATAGGCCTCCGCCAGCACGGAGCGGTAGGTGGCCCAGTCGGGATCCTTACGACACAGGAAGTGAAGTCCCAGGATCGCCCGCTCGATGAAACGCTCCGCCCCGATGGGCTTGGTCTTGCCGATGGACAGCTCGTCGCAGGCGCGGCGGTACAGAAAGTCCTCGTCGTCGGGGAACTCCTCCAAAGCCTCCAGCGTGACCATCAGGGAGTATTCGGGGCCGATGGCGCAAGCCTTTTGAAACTTTTCCTCCAGCTCCCGTCTCCGACTTCCCCCCAGCAACTCGTTGATCCCGATCCCCAGCTCCTTGGACAGCGGCAGCAGCAGGGTAATATCCGGCATGGTCTGCCCCGTTTCCCACTTGGAGATGGCTTGGGGAGTCACGCCCACAGCTTGGGCAAGTGCCTCCTGTGTCAACCCCCGCTCGCGGGGGAGGCGGCGGATGGTAGCGGAGATGGCGGCGGGATTGGTCGCGGGGGTGGGTGTGGGCATGGCGGCTCCTCCTTCGGGTGGTGTGGGTCTGGGTCTATTATAGCACAGGATGGGGGAAATGGCAAGTGAGAAAACGGATATAGGGGGACAACCGGTGGTTGAG
>JAZOOM010000397.1:0-2318 GCA_045655025.1 Eubacteriales bacterium
CTTCGAGGGCGGCCGCGTGGAGACCGCTTTGGGCGGAGACGCGGGTGAAGTGGACTACACGCCCGATCAGCGGTTGGTCACCACCTTGAGCATGGGTAAGGCTCCTGACTACACCGAGGACGATACCACCGTCGAGAGCGACGACGTGACCACTCCCTCCGGAACCGCACCCGAGGAAAGCACTCCCTCCGAGAGCGAGACTCAGCCCACGGGTAAGAAGGGATGTAAGTCGGTTCTCCTGCCCCCCGTCGCTCTGATCCTGATGGCCGCGGGCTACGTCCTCTGCCGACGGAAGGATTGACGAACAAAAGGAAACAGATATGGAACAAGCGAAGAATATGGCCGTAGTGACTCTGAACGGTACCCCGCACACCTGCCCGATCGGAACGACCCTGAGCGACCTGATGCAAGTCCACGGAGCAGGCCATATGCCTTGTGGCGGCCACGGCAAGTGCGGAAAGTGCCGTGTGACCGTCACGGGGGAGATGTCTGCCCCCTCCGAGGATGAAAAGCGGGCATTGTCTTCCGAGGAGCTGGCGAAGGGCGTCCGCCTTGCCTGCCGCGTGACGGTGCTGGGGAACTGTACCGCCACCACTGCCGAGCAGGGCAAGGGACAAATCGTCACCGACGGGCGTTTCCCCGCCTCCATGGCGGCTCGCCCCCTGTCCCCCGCCTTTACGGGTTATGGCGTAGCCATAGACATTGGTACCACGACGCTGGCCGCCCGTCTTTACGACACAACGGGCAGACTCCTGTCCGAGACCTCCCGCCTCAATCCTCAATCCGCGTGGGGGGCTGACGTGATCTCCCGCATGGAGGCTGCTATGGCGGGGAATGCCGGCAAAATTGCCAAAATCACTCGCCATGCCTTGGATTTCCTGATCGGAGAGCTGGCCACCGTCGCCGAGGTGGCGATGGGTGATATTGGAAGTGTGGTCATCACGGGCAACACCGTCATGCTTCATCTTCTCACAGAGACCAACGTAGAGCCCCTGACCCACGCCCCCTTCGCCGCCGAGAGGCTCTTCGGGGAGACCTTGACCGCCCGTGAGGTGGGATTGTCCGCTCCGGCGCTCGGTACCTCCGTGTACCTCCCCCCCTGCATCGCCGCCTTTGTGGGTGCAGACACCGTTACCGCCACCCTGGCCTCGGATCTTCGTGAGATCCCCGAGACGGCTCTGCTCTGCGACATCGGCACCAACGGAGAGATGGTTCTCTGGCATGACAACACTCTCTACGCCTGCTCCACCGCCGCAGGCCCCGCCTTTGAGGGCGCGGGGATCTCCATGGGCATGAGCGGACGGACGGGTGCCATCGACCGCGTGTGGGTCACGGACGGTGAGATTCAAGCCCACGTCATCGGGGAGGCCGACCCCGTCGGTCTCTGCGGAAGCGGACTGGTGGATGCCGTTGCGGCTCTGCTGGATACCGAGCTTCTGGACGAGACGGGGTACCTCGAGGACGATCCCGCCGAGATTCTGGATCCCGTTACCGTCATTCAAGAGGATATCCGCGCCGTACAGCTGGCCAAGAGCGCCATCCACGCGGGGATGCGTACCCTCATCCATACCGCGAAATTGGATTGTGATGACGTGGATACCCTCTACATCGCGGGAGGCTTTGGCAGTTATCTTGACGTCAAGAACGCGGGCAAGATCGGGCTTCTTCCCGCGGAGCTGACCGATCGCGTCACGGTTCTGGGCAACGCCGCCCTGACGGGCGCGGCTATGCTGTTGCTCTGCGACGAGCTTCGCCCTGCTTGCGAAAAGCTGGCCAAGGAGACGAGGATCGTGGAGCTGGCGGCCAATCCCGTGTTTGTCAGCGAATATATGGAACGGATGATGTTTTGATTCTGGGCGGTTGCGGATTTTGGTAAATTGCAGTTTATTGGGGAAAGGCATCAAACCTTCTCGTCGCAGTAACGAAGGGGGTCAAGGGGGCGAAGCCCCCTTGACCTTAGAGAAATGGCCGGCGGTGTCGGGGGCGGCCGCCGCAACACGAAAGCAGGCGTACATCCGAAGTTGCTTGTTGCGGCTTACAAATGCCGCTAAAGCAGCATTTGTCCGTGGTGCGGCTTGGAGGAAAACGCCCTGACGCGCACCGGTAGGTGCAAGAAAATTGTTGTGAGCCAAAAGGTTTTGGCATTTTCTTCGTTCCGTATGTTTCTCGTTATAGCCAATTTTCTTGCGGCTTCCGCCGCGCGTCGGGGCGCTCCAGGCCGCCCCCGACACCGCCGGCCACCCGCTTTAGGTGCAGGGGCTACGCCCCTGCACCCCCCCCCAACACCAAGCCAACGCACAGATAAACCCAAATTTAAT
>JAZOOM010000398.1:0-5066 GCA_045655025.1 Eubacteriales bacterium
GGTATCGTAGCTGTTGTGGATGGTGGCCGCCTCGCGGGGTGAGATGCGGGCGAAGGATACGGCGGGAATGCCCTTGTCGGCCATGGGGGTGGAATCGCTGGAGTAGACGTCCTGGTAGGGGTCGATCAGGGTGCCCAGCTCGCGGCCCAGGTAGCTGACGTAGGACACCAGAGCCTCCTCGGAGGTACAGCAGGCAATCAGATGGCCCATGGTACAGCCGATCATGTCCAGGTTGATGCACAGGTCGATCTTGGGGAGGGCGTCCTCGTGGGCGGCGCAGTAGGCCTTGGCGCCCAGGAGTCCCCGCTCCTCACTGCCGCACCATACGAAGCGCAGGGTGCGCTTGTGGGGATGGGTGGTAAAATACTCGGCCAGAGCCAGAAGTCCCACCGAGCCCGACATATTATCGTAGGCACCCTCCGACAGGGAGGTGGAGTCGTAGTGGGCGGTGAAGATGATGGTCTCCTCCACCTCACCCGGCAGGTCCAGGATCACGTTGCGGGACTTGCCCACGTATTCGTCCTGCTTCAGGGTGATCTTAGCGGTCTTGGCGTTGCCCTTAATCAGAGCCACCGCGTCCTTGGCGTTGATGTTGACGCAGGGGAGCTTGTCCACGCCCTCGGAGACCATGGCGCGCAGCTCGCGGCGGTCGATGTTGCGGTCGGCGTAGTTGACGCTTCCGTCATAGGTGATGATACCGACTGCGCCGTATTCCAAGAGGTCGCGGTAGCGCCAGTAGCCCATGTAGCCGTCGAACATCACGATCTTGCCGCGACAGCCCTCCAGAGCATACTTGTCCTTCCCTGCCAGATAGTAGAGGGGAGCCTCCACCTCGTGGGAGCCTGCGTTGAGGTAGCCCTTGCAGGGGATCTCTACACCGTCCACAGTCAGGGTGTCGGTGTGCATGGTGGCCATCTGGACGTCGAATTCCTCGATGGTTGCGGTGGTGCCAAAGGTGGCGCAAATATCACGGATGTACTCGGCGGCCTTGGGCTCCTCGGGGGAGCCGCCGGCGCGGACGAACGCGGTGTCGGTAAAGATTTTTTGGATAAGCTTGGAATCCATGGGAAACTCCTTTTGATGAAAAATACTCAACTGTATTTTCTCAATTCTCTCAGCTTATTGATTTTGGGATCGGGCTTATGGGGGAGATCCAGCAGGAATCGAATGTTATTCCAATCGCCGGTATTGATGCGGATCAGCTTTTTTCCTTGGTGAAAAAGGTGCAGATAATAGGTCGGACGAACCTGGACGGATGCCGTTACGGTATAGCTGACCTCACCAAACGGAACCGTCACACGTTTCTTCGGCGTGACAAGGGTCATTTCTTTCTCGGTCAAGTTGATGGCGATAGAGAATTTGGGCAAGTAGATCCCGTAGTACCAAAAGCAGGGCCACAGACAGGCGCACACGATCAGGGAAAACACGGCGATACCTATCGGGATGCCCACAGCATCGACACAAATGGCCCAAGCAACAGAAACAGCGAAAGCCACCGTGCAAAGTGCCGCACCGATCAGCAACGCCCCAAAGGCAGGCTTCGACAGTCCGCAAGGGGTGACATGAACCGTGCGAATATTCTTTTTCATTCCTCCATGTATCTCCTTTTCAAAGGGTTGTAGGGCGGGGGCTTGCTCCCGCCATTATTGCCTAAAAATCCTTGTTATCTTTGAATTTTGGAGATTTTGGCGGGATCCCATTTGCAAGCAAATGCGCCCCGCCCTACGACGGTTTGTTTGCCTTTCTATTACTTTCTCAACCACGCCACGGTCAGCTCCACGCAAGCATCGGCATCATTCAGATCCAGCATCTCCACGCCCGAGTGAATGTAGCGGGTGGGGATGGACAGAGCGGCGGCTCTCACACCTGCGCCGCTCATCTGCATGGCGGCGGTATCGGTACCGCCTGCGGCGAGGATCTCGAACTGGTGCTTGATGTCGTTCTCCTTAGCCACGGTAGCAAACTCCTGAGTCAGCTCGTAGTCGCAGATAACGGAAGAATCCTTGAGCTTGATGGCCGCGCCGCCGCTGACGGAGCAGGCCATGGGCTTGGCACCCGCGCTGTCGCCGGTGCCGGTGACGTCGTAGGCAATACCGATGTCGGGGTTGATGCCGAAGGCAGCGGTCTTGGCGCCGCGAAGGCCGACCTCCTCCTGCACCGAGAAGACGAAGTAAATATCATCGGCCACGGGGGTCTCCTGCAGCTTCTCTGCAATCTTCACCAGCACGGCGCAGCCGATGCGGTCATCCAGAGGACGGCCCGCGATGCGGCGGCCGCAGAGGCGGGTAATGTTGCCGCTCAGGGCGCAGTAGTCACCGATCTTGACCTTGCGCTCGGCCTCCTTCTTATCCTTGGCACCGATGTCGATGTAGAACTTCTCGGGCTTCAGGTCAGCGGGAGCGGTGCCCGTCTCGGGGACGAGGATACCCTTGAGGCCATTTGCGAAGGTAATCTCAGTAAAGGCGGCGGCCACCCAGTTGATACCGCCGATGGGGTTGACACGGATGAAGCCGCTCTCCTCAATGTAGGTCACGAGGAAGCCGATCTCGTCCATGTGGGCGCAGAGCATAATCTTCTTGCGGTCAGCCTCGGGAGCGGTGCCGTACTTCACGGCGATGAGGTTGCCCATGGGATCATTGTAGCACTTATCCGTAATGGGGGCGATGATGGTCAGGAGCTTGTCCGAAATAGCCTTCTCGCGGCCGGAAATGGCGCGGGGGGCGACGAGGGTCTTCATAAGGTTGAGCATATATTTAATCCTCCGTAATGTTTATATTCAATCCAATTTCCATTCCCGCAGCATAGCGATCACCAGATCTCTGGTCTGCTCGTAGTCCTCATAGAGAGCCACGCAGGACGCGCTGTGGATGTAGCGGGTGGGGAGAGACAGTCCCAGAACGCGGACACCGGTCAGGGCGCGCTGGATATGGGCGGCATCGGTGCCACCCGTGAAGGCCTGCTTGAGCTGTACCTTCAGCCCCTTCTCTTCAGCGGTCTGTCTGGCATAGTTGATGAAGCCCATATCGTAGACAGTTCCGCGGTCGCACAGGGACAGGGTACCGCCCTCGCCCTGCTTGGAGACGGCGTTTCTTCCCGCGCCGGGCAGGTCGTTGACGCCGGTTGCCTCCAGAATAATCGCGGTATCGGGCTTGACACCGAAGGCAGCCACGTTGGCTCCCGAAATACCTACCTCCTCGCAGGTGGTGAAGGAGAAGTACACGTCGAAGGGCATATTGCCGGGGTTGCGGTACAGGCTTCGCATGATCTCAATGAGCAGAGCGCAGCCCGCGCGGTCGTCCAGAGCCTTGCCCTTCATGGAACGGCCGTCTTTGCCGAAGGTAACGAACTCCGAGTCGAACACAGCACAATCTCCCACGCTCACGTGCTTCCCGGCCTCCTCGCGGCTCTTGGCACCGATGTCGATGTACATCTTGCTCACGGGGGTGGATTTCGTACGCTCCTCGGGGGTCTGGAGGTGGATGGCCTTGGAGGCGATGACACCGTGAAGCTTCCGCTTGTCGCCCACGATCACGTGGCGGCCGCAGAGCACACGGGGGTCAATACCGCCCACCGTGCCGAACTTCAGGTAGCCCTCCTCGGTGATCTCGGTCACCATCAGGCCAACCTCGTCCATATGGGCGGAGAGAAGGATACGGCGGGGGGTCTCTGCGTTGTAGTCAGGGCCTCGGCCGCAAACGCAGGCGATCAGGTTGCCTGCCTTGTCGATACGATAGCTGTTGCAGTCCCCTTGGATCTGCTCCAGGATCAGCTCCCGCACCTCGTCCTCACAGCCCGAAGGGCCGAAGGCCAAGGAGAGCTTGCGGATCAATTCAATTCCCGAATATTTCATTTGCCATACACCTCCGCAATTTCCTTGGATTTGATGAAGGCGGACACGATACGCTTGAGGGCGTTGGCATCCTCCATGGAGAGTACCTCAGCCGAGGTATGCATGGACTTGAGGGGCAGACTGCACAGGGCGGTGGGAATACCGTCGCCGGAAATGCCCGTCACGTTGGCGTTGGTGCCGGTGCCGCCGGGGCAGGCATCCAACGAGTAGGGGATATTGCCGGTGCGGCAGAGGTCTACGACCATGGCGGTCAGCTTGCGGTTGGTCACGGGGGAGACAGCCACCGACACACCCGAGCCGAAGGCGGGCAGAGCGCGATCCTTGGTGTCGGGAGTCGCGGCGTGGGTCACGTCCAGAACCAGCGCGTAGTCGGGACGGATGCCGAAGGCGGCTACCCGTGCGCCGATCATGCCCGTCTCCTCAAAGGCGGAGAACAGGAAATACACGTCTCCCGCCAGATCCTTCTTCTGAACGGCATCAATGCCGAAAATGGCGCAGGCACCGCAGGCTTTATCGTCGAAGGCCTTGCCGGCCAGACATTCGTTGAGCAGCTCGGCGTAGATGGGCTTGAAGCCAACGGGAGTGCCGAGAGGGCACAGCTCCTCCAGCTCCTCCTTGGAGTAGCCCGTATCAATGAGCATATCCGAAAGGGGGGTGAGCTTTTCCATGTCAGCGGGGGTGGACAGATGGGGGGCCTTGGCGGCGAATACGCCGTAGATGGGCTCTTTTCCGTAGATCACGACCTCGCTGCCGGGCAGGATGCGGGTATCCACGCCGCCGATGTTGGTGACGGATACGAATCCCCCCTCCTTGATGCCCGTGACCATCATACCGATCTCGTCGAAATGAGTGTCCACCAGGATCTTGGGGGCATTGGGTCTGCCGCACTTCTTGATAAAGAGGTGGTTGCCCAGGGCATCGGTGCGGTATTCATCGAACACGCCGCCCACCAGGCTCACCAGCTCTTCGCCGCCTCTCCGCTCGTTGCCGCTGACCGACATGATGCGGGAGATGGACATAATGAGTTCTTTTAACGTCATGTGTATGGTTTCCTTTCTTTTGGATTGTTTACTTCAAATTTGGGTTTATCGGCCAGGGCGCTGCCCTGGACCCGCTTAAGGGACTTTTGAAAACCTCCTCGCTTTCGCTCGGGGCGAATTTGCCTTCGGCAAATATCGCGAGTCCCTTAAGAATCCTCAAAACTTTCAAAAAAGTA
>JAZOOM010000399.1:0-4586 GCA_045655025.1 Eubacteriales bacterium
TGACATTGCGGATATGGGCGAAGGCAATGCGGTCGCAGTGCTTCCGGACGATGTCGGCTACATTGTTGTTGGGGTCGGCGTTCAGGGAGCCGGAGCAGAGGGTCAGGCAGTTGCAGGGGTGATCCACCATGCGGAGGAAGCGGTCGATGGAGGCCTCGTCCACCAGCAGGCGGGGCAAGCCGAAGATGTCCCACGGCGGGTCGTCCATGTGAATGGCCATCTTGATGCCGCACTCCTCACAGGTGGGCATGAGGGCTTCCAGGAAATACTTCAGATTCGCCCACAGCTTTTCGTGATCAATTCCCTCGTACGCCTTGAACAGCTCGTCCAGCTTGGCCATGCGCTCGGGCTCCCAGCCGGGAAAAGACATGTGGTACTTCTCGGTGAAATCCAAAATGTATGCAGCCATGGCATTGTAATCATCCTGGATCATGTTCTTCTCGTAGTACAGGGCGGTGGAACCGTCGCCTACGGGGTGGAACAGATTGGAGCGCGTCCAGTCGAAGATGGGCATGAAGTTGTAGCAGATCACCTTCACGCCGAAACGGGAGAGGTTGCGGATGGTGGTCTTGTAGTTTTCAATGTAGCCGTCGCGGGTGGGCAGACCGATCTTGATGTCGTCGTGGACGTTGACCGACTCCACCACGTCCATATTGAAGCCGTACTCGTCCAGCTGTCGCTTGACCTCGGCGATCTCCTCCACTTCCCAGATCTCTCCGGGCATCTTATGGTGGAGCGCCCACACGATCCCCGTCACACCGGGGATCTGCTTGATATCGGATAGGCTGATGCGGTCGTTTCCCTCGCCGTACCAGCGAAAGGTCATTTGCATAGGCATACGTTACCTCCTTCTGAATACCGCTTTCTCATCCAAGAAAGCGGGGGTGATTGGGGATGACAGATGACAGATGGAATCCCCAAAAAATGATTCTGAGCTGTCGCGAGACCGTTGTCCGCTCAAGCTCTGTGATGACAATTGGAGAAGCAATCGCTCCCATGGAGTATTATACCACAATTGTCCGCCAATTGCAACAACTATTGTGCCAATTGCAACAATAATTGAAAGAAATCCCCCGAAAGATTCCCGCAATCTCTTGCCTTTTTTCTGATTTTATGCTATAATTCAATAGATTCTAACCCAAAACGACCATGATTCAGCGAATTATATTCCGTCATGGACTCCCGACGTCATCGCAGGAAGGATGTGAAGCATTATGGTAAAGCCCATCGTATTCATCGACAGCGAGATCAGTCTTGATACGAAAGAGGTTCTCGATTTGGGCGCGGTCAAGTACAATAGCGGAACGTTTCATTCCCCCTCTCTGCGGGATTTCGGGAATTATATCTCGGGCTGCGACTACGTATGCGGACACAACATCATCCGCCACGATCTGGCGTACCTGTGTCCCAAGCTGCCCGTATTGCAGAAGCTGATCCCCATCGACACCCTGTTCTGGTCTCCCTTGCTGTTCCCGGCGAAGCCCTACCACGCGTTGCTCAAGGACGACAAGCTCCGCACCGACGAGCTCAACAACCCTCTCAATGACGCCGAAAAGGCCAAAAAGCTTTTCCATGACGAGGAGAACGCGTTTCATGCCCTGAGCAGCTCCATGAAGCAGATCTTCTACGGTCTGCTATCCGAACGCAGGGAGTTCAAGGGTCTGTTCGCCTACCTGAATTATCGTCCCCTCCTGTTCAGTCTGCCCCGCGCCATTCGCAAGGAGTTCGGCGGGCGCATTTGCGAAAACGCGGATCTGGACGTACTCATCAAGCATTACCCCGTAGAGCTGGCCTACGCGCTGGCTCTCATCGGTACCAACGATTACCATTCCGTCACCCCTCCCTGGGTTTTGAGAAACTATCCCAAGATCCAGAACGTCATCCTGTTCCTGCGCAACACCCCCTGTGCCGACGGCTGTGATTACTGCCGCGGTAAGCTGGATATTTTCAAGGGACTCAAATCCTTCTTCGGATACAATGCATTCCGTACCTACAACGGCGAGCCCCTGCAGGAAAAGGCGGCACAGGCGGCGGTAGAGGGGAAATCCCTCTTGGCCGTCTTCCCCACGGGCGGCGGTAAATCCATTACCTTCCAGCTCCCCGCCCTCATGGCGGGACAGTCCGCCCACGGTCTGACGGTGGTCATCTCCCCCCTGCAATCCCTCATGAAGGATCAGGTGGACAACCTCAACGAGCGAGGGCTGGTGGATGCCGTCACCGTGAACGGTCTGCTCAGTCCCGTAGAACGCGCCGAGGCATTGGAGCGAGTGGCCAACGGTGCCGCGACTCTTCTGTATCTGGCTCCCGAGCAGCTCCGATCCAAAACCATTGAAAAACTACTCATATCCCGCAACGTGGTGCGTTTCGTCATTGACGAGGCTCACTGCTTTTCGGCGTGGGGACACGATTTCCGCGTGGATTACCTCTACATCGGAGATTTCCTGCGGGAGCTTCAGCGCAAGAAGATGATGAAGCATCCCATCCCCGTGTCCTGCTTCACCGCTACCGCCAAGCAAAAGGTCATTACCGACATCTGCGACTACTTCAAGGAGAAGCTGGGCGTGGAGCTGGAGCTGTTCGCCTCCTCGGCCACCCGAGAGAACCTGCATTACGTGGTACTATATAAAGAAACAGAGGAAGAAAAGTACAACGCCCTTCGCGCCCTGATCGGGCAGAAGCAATGCCCCACCATCGTGTACGTGTCCCGCACGAGGCGGACGGTATTGCTCTCCGAAAAGCTGACCTCCGACGGCTTTGCGGCTCTCCCCTATAACGGGAAAATGGATCCCAACGACAAGATCGCCAACCAGGAGGCCTTCAAGCGCAACGAGGTGCAGGTCATGGTCGCCACCTCTGCTTTTGGCATGGGCGTGGATAAGGCCGACGTCAAGCTGGTCATTCACTACGACATTTCGGACTCCTTGGAAAACTACATACAAGAGGCAGGCCGCGCGGGGCGAGATCCTTCCCTGCAGGCTGAGTGCTACGTTCTGTTCAACGATAACGACTTGGACAAGCACTTCCTCCTGCTCAATCAGACCAAGCTCAGCATCAGCGAGATCCAGCAGGTCTGGAAGGCCATGAAGGATCTCACCAAGTTCCGCGCCACCGTGTGCTGCTCTCCCTTGGAGATCGCGCGGCAGGCAGGCTGGGACGATTCCGTCAAGGACGTTGAGACCCGTGTCAAGACCGCCGTAGCGGCATTGGAAAACGCGGGCTACGTCAAACGGGGTCATAATATGCCCCGCGTGTACGCCACCAGCATCCGCGTAAGGAACATGGAGGAGGCCTCCTTCCGCATTGACCGTTCTTCCCTTTTCGCCGACTCTCAAAAGCTGACCGCCAAGCGCATCATCAAGTCTCTCATATCCAGCCGCAGCATCGCCAATGCCGGCAACGATGAGGCCGAGTCCCGCGTGGATTACCTGGCCGATACGCTGGGACTTGAAAAGGACGAGGTGGTCAACTGCGTCAACCTGATGCGGCAGGAGGGGATTTTGGCAGATTCCATGGACATGTCGGCCTACGTCCTGCAAAACGACAGCCGCAACAAGTCATCC
Organism: Eubacteriales bacterium; assembly: GCA_045655025.1. Lineage (GTDB taxonomy): Bacteria > Bacillota > Clostridia > Oscillospirales > CAG-272 > CAMEON01. Next base: position 3,561 of record JAZOOM010000399.1, read on the forward strand.
TTGATCTTGGAGCGCTTCGCTAAGCTGGAGCGGTTCCTCTTGGAGCAGTTCGAGGAGCAGGGCAGTCGGTTCCCCCTGAAGGAGGTGAACGAGGCCGCCATGAAGGCGGGCATTGCCCAATCCACGGTACGGAATATCCGCACCCTCCTCTACTACTTGACCATCAAGGGCTACATCACCAAGGAGGAGGATCAGGCCAATCAGGCAACCACGGTCACGCCTTCTCTGGATATCGACATGCTACTGGGTAAATTCGAGCGGCGTATTGATATTTGCCGTTTCATCGTCCGCCGTCTGTTCGATCAAGCCATGGAGCGTACCACGGAGCGGGACGAGATCTTGGTGGAGTTCTCTCTGGTGGGTCTCTACCAGGAATACATGAGTGAACCCAAAATGCTCCCCGGCAGTGAGAGCACATCTCTGAAGGACGTAGAGGACGCTCTCCTGTACCTGTCCAAGATCGGTGCCATGAAGCTGGAGGGCGGTTTCCTCGTCCTCTACAACGGCATGGAGGTCAAGCGCTTGATCCTGGACAACAAGATCCGCTACAAGCAGGACGACTACCGCATGATGAGCGAGTTCTACAAGCAGAAGATCCAGCAGATCCACATCGTGGGCGAGTACGCCAACCTAATGGTGCGGGACTACGACGCGGCTCTTCAGTTCGTACAGGACTACTTCCACATGGACTTCCGCAAGTTTACCGCCAAATACTTCAAGGGAGAGCGCGCCAAGGAGATCGACCGCAACATCACCCCCGAGAAGTACAACCAGCTCTTCGGAGGGCTGTCGGATATTCAATCCACCATCATCAACGATGCCGACTCCCGCTACATCGTCGTAGCGGCAGGCCCGGGAAGCGGAAAGACCCGTGTGCTGGTGCATAAGCTGGCGGCGCTCCTGCTGTTGGAGGACGTGAAGCACGAGCAGCTGCTCATGGTCACCTTCTCCCGCGCGGCGGCTACCGAATTCAAAAAACGCCTCATCGCCCTCATTGGCAACGCGGCCAATTTCGTAGAGATCAAG